>JAFZFY010000038.1 GCA_017555665.1 Pseudomonadota bacterium
AATAGCCGCCGCCAAGGCGCGTATGCCAACGGCATAGCGCCGATCGCGCGCCGTGGCGAAGCCAGGCGCGCCACAAAAAAGTCAATGCTTATCCATCGTGGGCGGCTCTGTATCTTTGCCAATAGATCCGATATGCGCACGCGGATGTGCACTGTCATATACTTTTACAAGGCGTTCATAATTATTATGTGTATATCGCGCCGTGGTCGACAGGCGCGCGTGACCGAGCATATCTTGAATCGCACGCATATCCGCACCAGATTCCAATAAATGCGTCGCGAAGGCATGGCGCAAACCGTGCGGCGAAACATCCGCTGTCAGCCCCTTTTCAAGCTCCTCCTCGTGGAGCAGGCGGCGAATACTGCGCGCCGTAATGCGACCGCCACGAGCGTTCAACAAAAGCGCATCCGCATCCTGATCCCCTTGTTTAGACACGAGTTGCGGGCGCGATTCCGAAAGATAACGCCCAATCAAGTCAATCGCAATCGAAGTCACAGGCACCTCGCGATACTTGTTTCCCTTGCCCAACACACGGAGCCATCCCTCGATGAAATCGAAATCCTCGATGTTCACGCTCACGAGCTCGCTTACGCGAAGGCCGCTCGAATACATCAGTTCGAATGCCGTCAGGTCACGAATCGTCAACGCATCCGCATTGCCAGGCACTTCCAATAAAATATTGATTTGATCGACGGAGTACGTCGCGCGAATCTGCTTGGGGATCTTTGGCGACTGAAGGTTCTCAAACGGGCTGCGCTCAATCTCCTCCTGCCGTATCAGATAATGAATATATGAGCGCACCGCCGATATCTTGCGCGCACGCGATGCCGGCTTCTGGTCGCCCAAACACTCGCCAAGCCATAGGCGCATCTGCTGGCGCGTCAGGCTCTCGACGGTCAAATCCGTGATTCCTTGCGCTTCAAAATAGCTCACGATCTGATTCAAATCGTTCGCATAAGACGCGACTGTACATGGCGAGTAGCCCTTCAGGCGAAGCGAAGACAAAAACGAATCGATATGATCCGCAAAACGAATACACATATTAGCACCATGAATATTTTGAACGAAATGACGGTTTGAATATAATAACTTGCCTTTCTTATCGAAAGCGCAGCACTGCATATTAAATCACGCAACCTTTTCCGTTAAAATTTAAAGGATCCGACCTTGGAAAACACCAAAAAGACCGTTTTTTTGACTGGCGCAACCGGCACGATGGGCGCAGCAGGCCTGCGGGAACTCGCTAAAAAACTCGATAAATTCAACATTGTCGTCCTCGCAAGGCCATCCGAAATCAACCATAAGAAGCTTGCGCCTTACGGCGATAAAATACAGGTCGTCTGGGGCGATCTCACGAATTATGACGATGTCCTCAAAGGCGTGACAGGCTCCGATATTGTCCTTCACGTCGGCGGCATGGTCTCGCCAGCGGCAGACTACAAGCCAAAATCGACCATGCGCGTCAACCTCACAGCTGCCGATAACATCATCAAGGCCGTCCTCGCACAGCCCGAAGACAAACAACCCCGCGTCGTCTATATCGGATCCGTCGCGCAGACCGGCCCGCGCAATGAGCCTATCCACTGGGGACGCACCGGCGACCCCATCCAAGTCAGCGTCTACGACCATTACGGCATTTCAAAAGTACTCGCCGAACGAAAATTCGTCGAATCCGGCATCAAGAAATGGGTCTCGCTGAGACAGTCCGGCATCCTCTATCCAAATATTTTGAAAAATTACGACCCCATCATGTTCCACGTTCCCATTCGCGGCGTGCTCGAATGGGCGACCGTCGATGATTCCGGGCGGCTTCTCGCAAATGTATGCGAAGATGATGTTCCCGAAGAGTTCTGGAACCGCTTCTATAATATCGGATCAGGCCCAGAATACAGGCTCTCCAACTACGAATTTGAATGCCTCCTGCTCGATGCGATCTCCTGCCCGGGGCCAGAAAAGATATTCGAATCCAACTGGTTCGTTCTGCGCAATTTCCACGGTCACTGGTACGAAGACTCCGATGTCCTCGAAAATTATCTGCATTTCCGCGAGAACATTCCCGTCAAAGAATATTTCAAAAAGATGGGCGAATCCGTCCCCAAATACTATCGCCTTGCCAAGCTCGTTCCCGCGCCGCTCATCAAGCTCGGCATGAAGCCGATGGCGTATAAAAAAGTTTTTGGCACGCAGAACTGGATTAAAGAGCGCAACGAAGTCCGCATCTCCGCCTATTACGGATCCTACGAAAAGTGGGCAGCCATCCCCGATTGGAAAGACATGGACCTCTCGCATCCGTCCGAAACGCCCAAACACCTCGATCACGGCTTTGATGAAACCAAGCCCGTCTCCGAACTCTGCCTCGACGACATGAAACAGGCCGCAAAATTCCGTGGCGGCGAGTGTCTCTCGACAGAAATGACACCAGGCGACATCACAACAAAACTCGACTGGAAATGCCAGTTCGGACACGAGTTCAAAGCCTCACCAAACCTCATCCTCTTCGGCGGTCACTGGTGCCCAGAATGTATGCCCATGCCTTGGAATTACGATGAAATCGCCAAGGGCAACCCCTTCTTCGCACAGGTCTGGCTCGCCGCACACGATCCCGACGAGCACAACGTCTATGACGAGCATATCTTTGACGGCTGGGAGGACTAAACCATGACTCAAGCCGAGCTCGAAAAGCTCCTGACCGACTTTAAATCGGGAAATGCCGATATCTCCGAAGTCATTCAGGCGTTCCAGAAATCGCCATTTGAAGACCTCGGTTTCGCAAAAGTCGATTTGCACAGGGGCATACGCACGCGCTCGGCTGAAGTCATTTACGGCCAAGGAAAATCGTCCGCACAAATCGAATCCATTGTTACAACCATGCTTGCTCACGGCGAGTCACGCATCCTCATCACTCGACTCGCCGAGAATACGGCTGATGTACTTGCGGCCAAATTCGAACATTTTACCTATCACCCCAACGCACACGTCGCCATCATTGGCGATATGCCTACCCCCGATGGCAACGGTCCAGTCATCGTCGCCACCGGCGGTACCACAGACATCCCAGTCGCAGAAGAAGCCGCGCTCACCCTCGAATACCTAGGAAACTCGGTCATTCGCATCTTCGATATCGGAATCGCCGGGCTTCACCGCGTGCTCAAATATCTCGACACGCTTTGCACCGCTCAAGTCATTGTCGCCGTCGCCGGCATGGAAGGCGCGCTTCCAAGCGTACTCGCCGGGCTCGTCTCATGCCCGGTCATCGCCGTCCCCACAAGTGTCGGCTACGGCGCTTCCTTCCACGGTGTCACTGCCCTACTCGCCATGCTCAACTCCTGTGCATCTGGCGTTTCCGTCGTCAATATCGACAACGGTTTCGGCGCTGCTTTTCAGGCGAGTGAAATCAACCATCTCAAAATCAAACCGTGAGGCAATATGGCAAATACGCTGTATTTTGATTGTTCCATGGGTGCCGCCGGTGACATGATTGTCGCCGCGCTTCTTCAGCTTCTCCCCGATTCCGATGCCTTCATCCGCGAATTTAACGCGCTAAATATCGAACAATGCGGCAAAGGCTCCGTCAAACTCTCGGCAAATACCGTCAAGAGATGTGGCATCGCGGGACTCAAAGCCGATATGCGCCTCACCACACAAGCCGGCGATACCCATTTCGAAGCCCCCGATTATGCCGCACATTTCCTCGCACATGCCCATCACGAACATGGCGAGCACGGCGAGCATGAACATGGCGAGCATGGCGAGCACGAGCATTGTCACGAACATCACGACCACGATTGTGAGCATCATCACGAGCATTGTCACGAACTTCACGACCACGATTGTGAGCATCATCACGAGCATTGTCA
>JAFZFY010000039.1 GCA_017555665.1 Pseudomonadota bacterium
TAAGCCATTTATGTTCATTGATATTGAGCTGTTTCGTCGTGAAAATTTAAATGAAGATACGAAGAAATGCAAGATGTTTAGCGGACAGGTGATTTTGATGAAATTGAATAAGCCGCTTGATTTTAGTTGCAGTTTTTCGATAGATGATCATGAATTTAATATTGCACCGTATAAAAATGAACTAAAGGCTTTCGATCAATATATATGCGGTGATAAACCGATATCCAGGCAAGCAAGTGATAGTCGAGACCTGAGTGAGCGTGAGCAGGCTTTGAGCCTTGAGGATCGGATTGAGAAATGCAAACAGGAAATACAAGAGATCGAACATGTAAACACTGATATTTCAGGCACGAGTCATGGCATTCTCGCGCCTCAGTATTGGGATGATCATGCCATGGGGCGAGCAAGCGACTATTTGATGAAGGTCCAGGGGGCGTTGCATGCAGTGATCGATGCGGCTGGGTGTGATAATGTCGGCTGGATCATGTCAGATGGTTATCTGGTCACGATTCTGGAAAATAAGTTCGATCCGTTTGAATTTACTTCAAAGGATATATTTAGATCTGCTAAAAAAGTAATGCAGCGAGTCGATCGGCAAGCTGCCTGGTTAGTCAGCATCATGGCTGTTCAGCGCAATATTGGATGATATGGCTATGACGTGGTGTACTTTGTGCTTTAGCAGATAGTGTTGCATAATTGCGTGTTGAAAAATCAATAAGTTCAATATGTTAAGTTGTTTTTTAATAGCTTGAATTGTTTATTAGAGTGTGTAGTATTTAAAATACAATTATGCCAGAATTGCTCACATAGGGTGAGTGAATGACTTTTATAAGGAGTCGGCCAATGGGTACATTAATTTCAGAATAACGAGCAGTTTATAGATAATATTTTATATTTGGAGGAATTATGAAACCTGGAAAAGTATTCGTCATGATGGCAATGATATTTGCCATGACAAGTGTGGAAGCTGCTGCACAGAGTTTGTCGTCAATGGAGTATGGGCTTGAGGCAATGAGTGATTGGAGTTCTTGTACAGCCTGCTCATCCGTGAGTTCATTAAGTTATACTCAAAGTCAAATCAATCAGCTGGATACTGAATTGAATAGCGATGGCATGAGTAAGAAATTTAAGTTTTTTAATACCTATGTTTGGCCGAGTGATCTGACTGAAGATTATTTAGGCGGATTAGACTATGCTTATGGTGATGGCGTTGAGCTCTATGCAATATCATCGCATGGTGGTTCACCTACTATCAATGGTTCACAAGTCTATCGTCCATCTATGTGTAATGCATCTGGCGGAACAACTTGTAATGCCGTGTCAACGTCAATGGTATTTGGTGAACAGAGTACATCAATTTATGGTGCTACTTATCCGGGACGTGCCTTGTGGTTGATATTGGCAACTTGTCACAGTGTGGATAATTATCCTACTCAGCAGTGGCGTTTGCCCTTTATGTATGGTTTGGAAATGGTGATGGGTTACAAAGGAACGAGCGCTGACAGTCCGTTTACGGATGAAGTGCTTGCTGATTTTGCGGAAAATGCGTTTGGTGGCGAATCAAAGTTCAAACAGGTCTGGTTTTCTGCTACTGAAGACTGGTATATTGATGACACGGCAGGTATCATTACCTGCCATGGCACGAATACAGGAACAACAACAGAGGACTTGACTAACAGATTGAATAATTATCGTCGTACATGGTCGAAACGTTACAATGATGGAACTGAAAGGGCATGTGCTTATGCCTATCATCAGGGATAAGGAGGCGAGTATGAGAAGAGACATAATGGGGGTATTATGCGCAAGTGTGTTGTCGCTTGCCCTGACTTCTTGCGGAGGCGGTGGGCAATGTGAGCAAGGCGCGACGTATGCGCCCAAGACATCGCAGGCGTTGACTGCAGTATCTTTTGATAACGATGCCAGGGCGCGTGATGCTTTTGCGGATATTAAGAGCAAACTCGATAGAAATATCGATTTTGTGATGGATGTCTATGAATATGCGCCGGCATATACCGCACAGGAATGGATGGGCAGAAATCAGCTGCAGGTGACGCGCGAGAGCACAAAACGGTTCCACAGTGTTCGGGACAATTGGGAATATCAGATTGATAAGAATACCGCATTTGTTTCGGCAGGGCATGCAGATAATATGCATTCGATGGCACCTGTACCTGTGAGTGCGTTGCTTTCCGATCAGGCTTATATGCAGTTTGCGCAAGACTGGTTGAGTGCTATTCCCGAAAGTGAACTCAAGACTTCACACATGTCAATCTATCCATACAAAACTAGAAAATATATGATTGGTGTGGATGATGCGGGCAATGTGAGTGAGGGTGTTTCGCAAGTGGCAGTGTCATTCGGGACGACGCTTGACGGCTGGCCGATTCTGGGACCTTCTAAAACTGCCGTGCATCTGTCTGTTGATGGCACTGTGATCGGATATACCAAGACCGCAATGCTTCCGAAAAAAGCAGCATTCCGTATTTCTGCAAAAGATCTCTATACACCTGAAGAAGCGCTTGCGTTAGCCGCGGATGAACGCGGCCTGGATGTTCAAACAGCTGTTCCTTCGCGTTCCGAATTCGGGTATGTGGATTTTGGAAAACATTCTGTCCGTGAACTGATCTATCCTTGCTATGTTTTTGTATTTCCTTCACCTGAGGGATCGAAGGATTTGGTCAGCGTGATTCCTGCCGTAAAAAATGCTGAATATGCTGCGCGCATGGAGAACGGTAATATCAAAGAACAGCAGAGAAAATCTGCGCTTGAATCAAAGGAGCCAGGCGATGAGAAATAAATTATTCTTATTATTGGCAACTGCTTTCTGTTTGCTTCCTCTGTCCGCATTTGCACAAGATGTCACCTCGAATGAACTCGTAAAAATTGGTGAAGCTGGTGCAAAATTAGAGGGCTATATGCCGTGTGAAGTGGCCGATCCCGCGTGTAATGCTTCCAAACTGCAAAAAGTCTCGATTGCTTCGTTTTCTATCCAGAAATATGAAGTGACTTTGGGACAGGTCAAAGCGTGTTTTGATGCCGGCACATGCAAAAATGAGAAACTCAAAGCATATATGGATAATGTGTTGAAAAACAATAAGTATTCTCTGAATGCGCCACTGATGATGGAACGTGAATATGCTGAATCCTATTGCGCCAACAACGGTATGCGTTTGCCAAAGCCCGAAGAATGGCTGTATGCGGCGATGGGCGCAAAGATTCAGTCTTACCCTTGGGGCAATGAGAAGACTGAAGGAGAATACGCTGCACATCCCTATGAATATGAAAGCTATCCTGCTGATATTGGCAGCTTTGCAAAAGATTACAGCGCAAGTGGCATTTATGATATGGCTGGCAATGTCAGCGAATGGGTTGACGGTGAGCGCATGGGGGTGTTTGAAGAAGGAACGAAGTGCGGCAATCCATATACTTGGCCGGCGATGGGTAATATCGATGCCGTCAAAATATATGAAAGATTTGGCATCGGTTATGGTGCACAGGAGGATCCGGTCGGCGTGCGGTGCGCGAAAGATAATTAGGAATTAGAAATTAGCAATTAGCAATTGGGGCGTTGCCAGCAGCAATGCCCTGATTACTAACTGATGTTTATATCATTGAGAAGTTGAAATTGTAATTTAATTTATTTTGTAATATTATCATTGTAGATAATACCTAAAGGCTAAAGGCTACTGCCTCTTGTCTATTGCCTATTGCCTATTGCCTGTATAATATCATCTCATGATATCATAAAAACTTACGAGCGGAATCGTTGCAAACGAATAGATACAGAAGTCATGACTGTCTTGCCATGTTCACTTTGATATCATATAATAGGCGCGTCTGTGCGCGCCAAGGGGGAAGAGGCGAGTTCGGGCTGAAATGAGCATTGGTGAGGTTCCTTACGATATGAAGTTTTTGTCATCAGATTCATCAGTATTTTATCGCTATCTTCTCATGTTTGGAATGGCATGGGTAGCCGGGCTGATACTGACGCTTTTTTTGTTCCTGAGGTCGACGCCGTATGGACCGGCTTATGTCATGGATGTCTGGCGGTTCCTGCCGCATGCCGTCTTTTTCATGACATTTGGTCTGATGATGATTGTAGCGCCGTTCATGACGTATTCGCTTTTTATCAAGGACACCGAAAAGCATCGGCGGCTGCATGCGGTTGTGCAGGGCGTATGTGCGGTTCTGTTATCGTTATCGCTGTTATATGAGCATGTGGACAACGAGATTCTTCGTTTCTGCACGATGCATATCACGCCAGATTTTTTGCGCACTTACCTGTTGAGCCAGGGCGTGCCCGATAGCCTTTGGGATTTGTTGGCCAGTGATGCTGGTGGGGCTAATCTTTCGCTGTGCCTGTTATCGGTGCCAGTGATATTTCTGGTGTGTTGGTTTATATTTGGAAAGCGTATTCCGCAGCCGGAGGGATTAAAGAAGCCAAAGGTATTTTTGAGTATATTTGGCGTGCTCATCATCGGTTTTGTATTTTTGCCGTGCCTGTTTCGCTCGGAACTTTTTGCTTGGAAGACAATTCAGGCGAAAGTCGCGCCGCCAGTCGTTCTGATTAGGGATACCATTGTTTCCTGGAATGATGCCGTGCATTTCCCCGAAAATATGTCTGGGCCGATTGCTCGCGTGCAGAAAGCTTGGCTTGAACAGGAAACGGATAAGAATTGGCAGATGCTGGATGACAAACATCCCTTCTTGCGCAAATATGTTGGCGAATGCAAACAGCCAGATAAGAAGTATAATGTAGTCATTATATCGTTTGAATCTTATCGCGCGTATAATTTAAATCTATTTAATACCGATTATAAACAGGAAGTTACGCCATATCTAAATAGCCTCATCCATAGCGGAGATGCGGCATATTATACGCGGTATTTTACAAACGGCCATCCGACGATTGGTGCTTTTATGGCATTGCATACAGGCATTCCAGCACATTCCCGCTATACAGTCGCCAAATCGTTTGTACAGAATAAGATTGATTCTTTTGTGAATGTGTTGCGCCATCACGGTTATGAGACTGTATTCGTGGGAGCGTCAGACCCGGATTGGGACAGCCAGCGCCCGTGGCTGATGCAGTGGTATGACGATGTATTGTTTGATCCTGCAAATGATGAAATGGATCGCGCGGTGATGCGTGATGCGCGTAAATGGATTCAGGAACGCGATGCATCTAAGCCTTTTTTAATGACGGCTTTTCTGATGTCAAATCACATGCCGTTTAACCGTTATGAGCCGGAATTTCGTTTGACTGATTCTGGCGAGATACATGAGAAAATTATCAACACCATGCATTATGATGATGATGTGTTGAGAGAATTTATAGAATCGATGCGTGATGAGCCCTGGTTTGAGAATACTTTGTTTATCGTGACAGGCGATCACGGCGTTGATCTCGGGGAACGCGGTGAGCAGCCGGATTATAAAAATCTCCGCACCGAAGCCGTATGGATTCCGTTGGTCATTTATGGCAAGCATCCGCGATTGCCCAGGGGAAAGCAGGATATACTCGCTTCTCATAGTGATCTCGGCATGACGGTGCTTGATCTTCTTGGAATATGTGACCCGACGACTTCGATGGGGCATAGTTTGCTTACTAAAAATAGAGATACGGCAGAAGTATATATATATAAATATGGTCGCGCAGTCATTCGCACAAACACTTGGAGTGAATATATATTATCGTATGATAAAGAAAATGATTTAATGCTGTATAAAGGTGAAGACCTTATGCAGAACACGGATGTTTCAAAAGAATATCCAGAGATTGCAGATGAACTGTATAAAAAATCTCACGAAACATCGCTTGTCATCGATTATGGTTATCACAACGATCTTTATAATATCCAGCCGGCTGTAGATAGGTAGGTCGCCATTTGAGAGAAATGTGATTGACTTGCTTGTGTTTATGGCATTAAAATCATTCGTTCCAGTTTCGGAACGTGGCGTAACATTATTTTGGGAGAGCGCTATGAGTTTTTTTGATAAGATGGTAGAGAAAGTCTCTGACGCGACTGGTATCGAAGCCCCGGAAGTGAAACCTGCCAAGACGGAAGAAGAGGTCGAGAGCTTTGATTTTACGCAGTGCTTTGAACTTGAGAAGCCTGCTGTTGCGCACGTGACCTGCGATGTCCTCAACGTGCGTTCGGATGCATCGACGGATAATGCGCGCATCGGTCAGCTTAAACGCGGTGCCGAAATCAGCGTCCTCGCCGTTTGCGAGAACTGGCTCCGCATCCAGTACAGCGGCCGCCCGGCCTATGTTTTCTGGGCATATACCGATTATGAAGCGCCCGAACTGACCGTTACGGCGAGCTCGCTCAATGTCCGCAAAGGCCCGGGCACCAATCATGACAAGATCGGCGCTCTCGCGAATGGCACGGTCGTCAAAGTGATCGCCGAAGAGAATGGCTGGGTCAAGATCCTTCACAACAAACGCGTGGGCTATGTCAGCCGCGAATATCTGAAGTAATACGGCTCGCCAGAGACGTTCCACGGAACGCCTTTACAGGGGGCGCGGCTATCTGCGATACGCCGCGCATGCTCGCCTATGCGCCATTCGGCGCATACGGCTCGCAACTTGGGGCGCGGCTGTCTGCGATACGCCGCGCATTTTTGTTCTCCGAGCGTGGATATACATCTTTGGATGCAACAAACATGGGTGAGCGAAGCGAACCCATAGCCCTCTCCAGATTGGAGAGGGTGCCGCGAAAGCGGCGGGTGTGGTCTGGCAAAGCTATGCCCACGCGCGCAGAACACAGCGTTTTAGCGCATCCCGGGCGCGTATGCCGACAGGCATAGCGGCCGTGTCCGCGCGTATCGGCACGATAGCGCGGACCTGTAA
>JAFZFY010000040.1 GCA_017555665.1 Pseudomonadota bacterium
CGCGCCGCAGTTCTGCGCTGTCGTGGTGCCGTCATCGTGGCATATCACGAGCGTGTTTCCGTCGCATCTCGACGTGGTGCATGCCGGCGTGCATTCGAGTTTTTGTGCGTCGCATCCCGTCGCGCCGCAGTCACGTTCGGTTGTGAAGCCGTCTTCGTGACATATCACGAGCGTGTTTCCGTCGCATCTCGATGCGGTACATCGCGTTTCCGGTTGCTGGCTTCCGGGAGCGACACATTCACCGAGCTGGCATTCGGTGTGTTCCGGGCAGGTCATTTCGCGCCACTCGCGGCATCCGTCGCCGTCGTGATCACGGCAGATCTGATAGGCCGTCGAGCTGGTGCATGAGACGGTTCCCATGCATTCATCGGGACATGCCGGGATCGGTCCGGGCTGTTGCGGATCGGGGTCAGGCTCGGAGGGGATATGCGGCATTGTGCCGCTGTCGGTGTCTGCGATGATGAGCGTTTTGTCATCGGGGGTACAGGAGGCGAGCAAAAGTATAGCGAAACATACGCAAATATGGAGGAGATGATGTCTCATGATGGCCTTATGTCCTTTGAGCAAGCGGTATAAAAACTTGCCGTATCATAAGGCTTGGGGCGGGGCTGATGCCAGAGGTATCACAGCCATGTCCGAAAAAAAGCCGCGTATGCGCAGCATAGCGGCGGCGCAATGCGTATGCGCAGCATAGCATTGCGGGCAAAAAAAAGGCGTTCAGAAAACTGAACGCCTGCAAGCGTGATGCGGAAAGCACTAGAATTCAAGCCCGATACCGATATGGAACGTGGCCTTGTCGGTCAGATCCAGGGCGCCGCCGGCACCGAAATTGTCGATCTGCGCGTACATATATTCCGCGAAGATGTACGAATTGTTGATGCCCCATTCGACATCGAAAGCTTTTTCCATGTCGGGGGCGAGCCAGTCGAGGACGAACGCGATGCCTGCGACCACGTGGAAGCCGAATGTGCCGCCATATCCGGATGTGCCGTCTTCCGATTTGGCGACCTCACCGGAGCCGTCTTTGACCCACCACACGGCATAGTCGAGACCGGCTTTGACATAAATCGTGAACGGGAAATCGAACCGTGTCCACAGGTAGTCGAAGCGATAGACGAGCGAGAGCCGGAGGGGGAGCCAGTGAAGCTCGGTCGTGTCGACGGAGCTTTCGCCGCTTTCTTCAGTCGCGTTGCCTTTGATATTGCCGTAAGCGAGGTGGAAGCCGAGGCCGAGGCTGCCCACGCCGCGCCAGAACTGCCAGTCGTATTCGCCTTCGACGGTGAAGCCGCCGCCGTCACCGAAATGCGAAGTGAACGCGTTGCCGAGATTGTCGGGGGTATAGGGGCCGGCTTTGAATTCGGCCATCATGTTGACCGGGGATTCGGCGAAGGCATCGGCTGGTGCGCAGAGGGCGCCGCCCGCGAGTGCGGTGCCGAGAAGCAGGGCGGCTGCTTTGGCGGCTTGGGGACGGCGGCGTGTGCGCCGATAGATGAGGAAGCCGATGCCGGCTGCGAACAGGCTGAGCAGGCTGTACAGAACGACGGGCATATTCATGAGCAGATAGGCAAAACCGTAAAGCGGCCAGAGCGCGGTGCGCGTGACGGCGCGCAGGAACGGGTGCTGACCGATAAAATACGCGGCTGGCGGGCTCAGGCGGTAATAGGTCTCGACGAACTTCTTTCCGGGCTTGGATTGCATGAGCACGTTGTCGCGGAACTGGCGAAGGATGCGGACATGGGGCTCCTGCGTCGAGCCGTAAGCCGCTGTCGCGATGAAACAGAAACCGCCGTCTACGTCGGCATTTTCTTCGCGATACGACTGCCAGAAATCCTTGGATGCGACCGTGTCTGCCGTGACGACTTCACCGAGGAGGCTTTCGTTGCCGTTCGAATCCAAGGCGGTCACGCTGAGCATATACGTCTTGTCGGCAACGACGCCGTCCTTGACGGTGCTCGAATTGGTCGTGCTCGTCACGGAGAGGGCATTTGAGAGCGTTTCGGGCGCCATGCCCGTGGACATCACGGTGCCTTCGGTGCCGTAATAGACCTTGTATGAGACGGCTTCCTTGGACGCATCCCAGCTCGCTTTGATGGATTCGCCGCCGGCTGTCACGGAAAGGCCTGTGGGCGCTTCCGGCCTGGCGGTGCGAAAATCGAGCGTGTATTTGACCGTATAGGTGTTGCTGCCGGTCGATGACGGGTCGCTTACGATCAGGTAAACGTATGATGTTTCGTTGAGATTTTCGCAGGTATCTGCTGTCGTCGCGGAACTCAAAGTGGCGACATCACGGCGCACTTCGATCGGCGATGAGGATGCCGTCAGCGCTCGGTTGTTGGCGATCGAGATGCAACTGTCGGACGATTCCTGTTCGAGGCTCTTTTCGTCACACGACTCGTTGCCCTTTGCAAATTTGACCGAAAAGACAGCGTCTTCGCTGAGATCCGCATCGGATTTGAGCGTGAAGATAAAGCTCACCTCGCCGGTGCTGATGTCGAACAGGCTCCGACAACGGGCGATATTCATCGCGAGCTTTCCATCGCTGTCAAACGAGGAGGCCGTGAGGGAACTCGTGGTTGTCCAGTCATTTGCCGTGGACGCGGCGGCATTGAGCGGCGCGAGAAGGCCAAGCCCCATCGCAAGCGCTAATCCAGTTCGCGATAACCTTTTATTCATGAGTTTTACCATTCCTTGCATGGTTCCAGGCGGCACAGGCAATCTGTACTGCATTCAGAGCGGCACCTTTTAACAGGTTATCGCTGACAATCCAAAAGATTAGACCATTTGAAGCGACGGGATCGACGCGGACGCGCCCGACGAGCGTGTCAAACAGGCCTTCGGCCTGAACTGCGGTGGGATACGCGCCTTTCTGGCGGTAGTCTGTCACGCGCAGCCCAGCCATATCATTGAGCGCGGATTCCGCTTCCTCGACGGTGATGTGTCTGCGGGTCACGACATGGACGACCTCGCTATGGCTCCGGATCACGGGGACGCGGACGCATGTGGCGGCGACGCGGAGGTCTTCGCGTCCCAGGATTTTGCGCGTCTCGAACATCATCTTCTCCTCTTCCTCGGTATTGCCGGAGTCGAGGAGCGCGCCGATCTGCGGCACGACATCGAAAGCCATGGTACGCGCATGGACTTTGGAGGCTGCCGGGCGGTTTCCTTCAAGTGCCTGGCGTGTCTCGTCCAGGAGCGCATCGATGCCTTTCTGTCCGGCACCGCTGCACGACTGGAACGTGACGACGCGCACGTCGTCGATCCCCGCCGCGTCATCAAGTGCCTTGAGCGCGAGCACCATCTGTATCGTCGAGCAGTTGGGGTTTGCGATGATGCCTGGGCGCAGCGCGATCAGGTCGCCGTTGATCTCTGGCACGACGAGCGGCCATTTGGGGGCGCGCCGGAATGCCGATGTGTTGTCGATCATCAGGCAGCCGGCTTCGAGCACGCGAGGCGCGAGATGCTCGCTCACGGCCTTCCCCGCGCTGAAGAGCGCGATGTCAACACCCCGAAAATCAAAGGTTTCCGCGTCCTGCACCGTCTTGGGGCCCCACGCGGTGTCGAGCGTGTGGCCCGCACTACGGCTCGATGCCAGCACGTCAAGGCTGCGGATCGGGAGCTTCAGTGCTTCCAGGCAGTGAAGCATTTCGCGTCCCACCGCCCCTGTGGCTCCCACTACTGCGACATGTGCGCCATCCGGATGGCGCTGTATTTCTCGATCCATCGATAACCTTTGGGAAAAAATGGTCCGGATCCACATGGATCCCCTCAAAAAAACGTTCTACTTTATATCTGAATTTCCTAAATACGATAATATTTTTATGCGTCATTATGCATCAGACGTGCATCTATCTGATGGCAAGGCCGTACCTGTCGAACATGTGCGCCGCTTCCGTGTTGCAGATGATGTATTGCGGCCGCCCTCGGATCTCGCTGCGGTGCACGATCGAGCCGTAGCTTGACCGTGTGCGGTTGCGTTCGGAAATGCGGTTGTCCTCAAGAATAAAGTAGTAGCCATCGTCGAGTGTGACCGTGTTCGTCTCGGAAAAAAGAAGCTGGCTCGGGCTCAGAACCGGGTACCAGTCTGCCGGGACCTGGCTTTCATCTGCCGGCGGCTCTGTGCCGAACGGAAGCTCGTACACGAGCTTGGAGGGCTCGGTCACGTCCTCGGCATCCTCACGGCTGACATAATGTTCGAGGTCTTTGCCGTTGACGCTCGGATGATAGCCGTGAAGCTGGACGGCATCGCCGGGCTTCGCGATAATCCTGCCGAAAAACGCGCGCTTTCGTATGCCGGATTCGCTCCTGGTAAGCTCCTCTACAAGGATGACATCGCCGTATGCCGGATCATCTGACCAATAGGCATGGCGGTCTACAAGGATGATGTCGCCTTTCTGGATGCCGGGTTCCATCGAGTCGTTGCCCATCCAGGTGCGCTGAAGGATGAAGTTCGTGCTGAGCAGGAAGCAGAAGAGGCACGGCATCCAGAACGTGAGGAAGGCAAAGCCGGTCTGCCCCCTTGCCTGGAGCGGCCTCATCGGTTCCGGTGTCTGGAGGAACACACGGACGATGCCGTATATCCAGGCTGTGGCGTAGCCGATGACCAGAGCCGCCGCCAGCGGCACCGGAAATAGCCCGCACGCCACGCTCGCAAGCGGAACGACGACGCATCCCGCCGAAAGCCCCAGGTTCAGAAGCACGCCTTTGAGGATCTCCCCTCGGATGCAGAACTGCGTGCCCGGAGATAGGAATCCGAACAGGCAGACGTTGATGCCCGTGGCGTTGTCGGCATTAAAAAAGGCCTGATCCTCGGCATCGTCCTCCGTGAACGCGTCCTCCGTGAACGCGTCCTCCGGGCACGCGTCCTCCGGGCACGCGTCCTCTGGAGCATTTGCAACGCCGTGAGCCGCGTCCTCCGATGCCGGAATGACCGGAAGTTCGGCGGCAGGCACTTCGTCTGCGGCTTTTGGGGTCTGGCATGCGGGCGACGGGGCCGCGTCGGCATTCGGCTGCGCGGCTGGCTCTTTTTCGAGGTCTTTCATGGGGACGGATAGGCGATGCGGACGGGGCGGATGGACTAATTGGACGTGATGTTCGGCTGTACGCGCGTTTTGAGCCCGTCTGACGGCATCAGGAATTCAAACATGTCTGACGAGCCGCTGAGCTGGCAATACCCCATATCCTTGGCACTCTTCGGGTCAAGCGTCTGGATCGTGGCGTTCTTCGTAAACTTGTACGTGTTGCGCATGACCTGCGAACCGTCGTTCATGCGGACTTCGTTGATATAGCTGGCCAGATAATGCGTCGCGTTTCGCTCGAAACGGAAGATGTACGAGCGGCTCGCGGTCATCGCGTTGTTCGCGCACGGCTCGTCGCGTGTGATCACGATCTCGGGCTTCTTGTCGCCGTTGATGTCGGAGATCTGGATCTTTGCCGGCGCGTTCGTGCCCTCCGATTCGAGCTTGAGCGTGTACCAGGCGAGTTTGTCGGATCCCAGGCCGTAGCCCGCGATGACAAGTGTGTCGCCCGAAAATGCGATGAGATCCGGTGTCGCCGTGCCGCCGATATCGGCCACTTCCGTCTGCCAGGGGGCTTTGGCGGATGACAGCCGTTTCTCCGAACCCAGGGAGTGGTTCCTGTCCACGTCCACGATATACTGCCACATCGCGTCCTTGAGGTTCAGGGCGATCTTGCCCATCTTCTCGCGCTTGATCGAGCCGGGGCTCTTGGGATTGATCGGGCACGACCCGACGGCAGCCTCGTCCTCGTTGGCATCGTCCTGATCCCAGTCGCGCACGAGCACGCAGTAGCGCACCGCGCCGTTCATGACTGGCGTTTTGCCGAGCGCCGTGTAATCGACCGAGATCTCGATATCATAGCCGCCGTCGCCCACATAGCCGACTGCTTCCGCGCCGCTCTGCTTGCCAGACAGCCATTTCGCGCTCAGCTTGTTGCCGTCCACGATCGGGCCCAGGTCGAGCTGAAGCCCTCGAATCCCGCCCAGCGGCTTGCCCGCGGCGTCTTCCGAGGCCAGCCAGAGCTCCACCTTGTCCGATTTCCACTGCTTCTTCTTCGACACGACGGCATTGTCCTTGACCTTGATGTAAAAATAGATCTTTTCCGCGCCGTACATGGCCGTGACACCGCCGCTCAGGTCTTTCGGGCCGGTCCAGTCGTAGTCGTATTCCCCGCTCATGAGCGTCGAGAATTCCGTCAGCTTGTAGTTGCCCCAGTCCGTGATATCGCCGTCTGCTTTCGTGTTGGAATCGTCCACAAAGGGCGCGACGAGATCGAGCACCGCCTGG
Source organism: Pseudomonadota bacterium (assembly GCA_017555665.1). Classification (GTDB taxonomy): domain Bacteria; phylum Myxococcota_A; class Bradymonadia; order UBA4248; family UBA4248; genus UBA4248. The sequence continues at coordinate 6,303 of JAFZFY010000040.1, forward strand.
TCAGCCGGATTCCCCTTTTTGGGCTTTTCCTTGTTGGGCGCGGCAAAAGCCACGCTTGAGCAGAGAAGACTGAGACATATCGCACCTATTACACCGCGCATGACACCTCCGTGCATAAATATGGTATGATCTGGCTGGCCGGTTCTGACCGCCGCCACTGTATATTCTTCTATCCTGTTTTGTTCAAGTGGGGATAGCCTGTCGCGGCTGTTGCTGTCGCAATACGCCGCATCCGCTGTTTTGGGGCGGGGGACGTGTCCCCCGCGCGGCTATTGCTGTCGCAATACGCCGCTCCCCCTTCGCGCGGCTATTGCTGTCGCAATACGCCGCGCCATTTCCGCAAGCCTATGTACAGAAAATTGACGATAGATTCCAGACGGTGCAAATCATGCGGCCTCTGTGTCAGGGCGTGCCCGCACCGCTGCCTCGAAATATCCGGCACGCGCAACCGCGCCGGATACCTGGTGGTTCAGCTTTCCCGGGCCGATGCCTGTGTCGCGTGCGGTGCCTGCGTCCTGACTTGCCCGGAGCCGCAGAGCCTCGCGCTGACGGATTTGCCGGAACCCCGCAAGCCTTAGAGACGGACGAGCGTGGAACGCTTGTTGTCCGACAGGACGGCGTTGAAATCCTCCAGGCTGTCCACGGCGCACACGCGGAGCTGAAGGCCGTTTTCCTTGCACAGGATCATGGCGGTCAGATCCATGACCCCCAGATTTTTGGCGAGTACTTCGTCGAAGCTCAGGGTCTCGTATCGCTTGGCATCCGGATTTTTGGCGGGATCCGCGTCATATACGCCGTCGACTTTGGTCGCCTTGACGAGCAGGTCGCACTTCAGTTCGAGCGCGCGCAGCGCGGCTGCCGAGTCCGTCGTGAAGTACGGGTTCGAGGTGCCGCCGGCGATGAGCACGACCGTGTGTTTCGCGAGAAGCGCGCGGGCTTCGATGATGTCATACCGGCATGCCAGGGATTTGACGCTGGACATCGCGCACGCCGGCGTGCCCTGGGCGATCAGATGCTGCTCCAGCGTCATGCAGTTGACGACGGTCGCCATCATGCCGATCTGGTCGGCTTTGGCACGGTCAAGCCCTTTGGTGGCTTTGCCGCGCATGATGTTGCCTCCCCCCGTGACGATCGCAAGCTCATGGTCTTTGGCGATCTTTCCGAGGATGCCGGCAAAGCGTGACAGCGTTTCCGCATCGAGCCCCATTCCCTGTGGTCCGCCGAGCACTTCGCCCGAAAGCTTGAGTAATACGCGCATGTTCAGTCTCCTTGCATGAATGTGAAAAAAAGCTGTACGGTCAAGGCGTATGACCGTAACGTGTGTGCAGGACTGTCGTTCCTGCCGTCCAGACTCGTCAAAGCCGTTCTGTGGAACGGTTGCATATCAGCACGCCGGCCGGATATCGCCAGCGTGAAGCGCGATGCCGGTTCTTGGGGCGCGCTTTCGGATGCGGCCGTCAGTGTCCGGCGTACAAAAAAGCCAGCCGCACTTGCGGCTGGCTGCATCTCTTGTTCAGGATTTCTTTTTGCGGCCGCGTTTTTTGGGCGGTTCCGTGGGGCTTGGCGCATCAGGCTCGGTTTTCGCCGTGTCGTCTGCGGCATCAGGCTCGGCTTTCGCCGTGTCATCGGCGGCAGCAGGCTCGGTTTTCGCCGTGTCATCGGCGGCAGCGGGCTCGGTTCTCGCCGTGTCATCGGCGGCAGCAGGCTCGGTTTTCGCCGTGTCATCGGCGGCAGCAGGCTCGGCTTTCGCCGTGTCATCGGCGGCAGCAGGCTCGGTTTTCGCCGTGTCATCGGCGGCAGCGCGCTCGGCTTTCACCGTGTCATCGGCGGCAGCGCGCTCGGCTTTCACCGTGTCATCGGCGGCAGCAGGATCGGCTGTTTTCGATGCATCCGTCAGAGGCGCGCCATTTTCGGAGGGTTCGGCGGCTTCCGGTTCGCCGTGATCGGACGTGTCTTTGAGCGTGTCCTGGGCGGCGGTCTTGGTCTTCTGGATGAGTTCGTCGATCTGGGCGAGATCGCCCTGTCGGCGGATGATTTCGTCCGTGATCGTCAGATGGTCGCAGTTCTCAAGTCCGGGCACGGCATAGAGATACGGCATCATGGCATTTTCGAGGATGCTCCTGAGGCCGCGTGCGCCAGATTCCTTCTTGATGCCGAGCTGTGCGGCGCAGTGCAGCGCCTCATCGGTGAAGTCGAGATCCACGCCGTCGATCTTGAACATCTTTTTGTACTGCTTGACGAGGGCGTTCTTGGGTTCCGTCAAAACACGGATCAGCGCGTTTTCGTCGAGCGGATGGAGCGTCGCGACGACAGGCAGACGGCCAACGAGTTCGGGAATCATGCCGAACTTGAGCAGGTCTTCGGGCTCCAGGGCGCGGTAAAGCGCCTGGATGTCGCGTTCTTTCTTTGTCTGGACGTTGGCATTAAAGCCGATGGAGCCAGAGCTCGTGCGCGTCTCGATGATATCCTCAAGGCCGACGAACGCGCCGCCGCAGATGAAGAGGATGTTCGTGGTATCGATGCGGATGAACTCCTGCTGCGGATGCTTGCGGCCGCCTTTGGGCGGCACGGCTGCGATCGTGCCCTCGATGAGCTTGAGGAGCGATTGCTGGACACCCTCGCCAGAGACATCGCGCGTGATCGAAGGATTGGCGCTTTTGCGCGAGATCTTGTCGATCTCGTCGATGTAGATGATGCCTCGGCAGGCGCGGTCGATATCGCCGTCGGCGGCATTGATGAGGTTGAGCACGATGTTTTCGACATCGTCGCCGACGTATCCGGCTTCGGTCAGGCTGGTGGCATCCGCCATGGCAAACGGCACGTCAAGGATTTTCGCAAGTGTCTGGGCGAGCAGGGTCTTGCCTGTTCCGGTCGGGCCGATCAGGAGGATGTTCGATTTTCCGAGCTCGATGCCTTCCTTGACGGGCGAGAGAATGCGCTTGTAGTGGTTGTGCACAGCGACAGAAAGGACTTTCTTGGCGTACTCCTGCTGGATGATGTATTCATCGAGCTTGGACTTGATATCCTTTGGCTTGGGGACCGTCATGCCGGCGGACATATTGTTGCCGGGACCGAGGCCGCTTGGGTCGAGCAGGTCGGCGATCTGGTCATAGGCAGACCGGATACACTCCTCGCAGATATAGACGTTTGCGCCCGCAATCAGGCGCTTTGTTTCGCCGCGCTCTTTGTCACAAAATGAACAACGGAGGGACAAGGGCACATCTCCTTTTGGAAAAAGCCGAGATCGGGAACGGCCTGCATTTCCGGCGAAGCCGGGGGAGTAGGCCGTTGTTTGGAGAATTATTCTGAGAAAGGAAGGTTTTCGGGATGGCCGTCTTTCTGGCGGCGGATGACCTCATCGATGAGGCCGTAAGTCTTGGCTTCGTCGGCACTCATGATGTAATCGCGATCTGTATCTTTCTCGATGCGTTCGATCGTCTGTCCGGAATGACGCGACAGGATTTCGTTGAGAACGCGGCGCATGCGCAGGATTTCTTTTGCCTGGAGGTCGATATCTGTGGCCTGCCCGGAGATGCCGCCGCCGGAGATCAGCGGCTGATGGATGAGGATCCGGCTGTTAGGCAGCGAATAACGCTTGCCCTTGGTGCCTGCGCAGAGCAGGACTGCGCCCATGCTGGCGGCCTGTCCGATGCAGATCGTCGAAACCGGGCAGCGCACGTGCTGGATCGTGTCATAAATCGCCATGCCGGCGGTCACGCTTCCGCCAGGGGAGTTGATGTAAATCTGGATATCCTTTTCAGGATTCTCGCTCTCCAGGAAGAGAAGCTGGGCAATGATGCTGTTGGCGACCATATCGGTCACTGAAGAGCCCAGAATGATGATTCTGTCCTTGAGCAGACGGCTGAAAATATCCCAGGCGCGTTCGCCGCGGTGTGTCTGTTCGATTACGTTCGGGAAAAATGTCATCTCGTCGTCATCCTCCATGTTGTACACATCCATGCTGAATATATCCATGATATCCAGATCGGATATATTCATGATATCCAGGTTGTACATATAGCTTCTCCCTGCAGAGAAAATTAAGTGTCGGATCAGGCGTGCCGGCGCGGCGCCGGCACACGGGCTGTTGGATCAGGCTTCTTTCTTGATAACGGCAGCCGCTTTGACGATTTCGAGGGCGCGGTCACGCTTGACCTGGTCGCCGACAAACTGGGCGGCATTGTTTGTCTTGAGCCAATTTTTAACTTTGCTTTCGTCGAGATGCTGGAACCATTTTTTAGCCTCGGCGACGGTGTCATCTTCGGAGACTTCGATATTTTCAGCTTTTGCGATCGCATTGAGGACGATTTCGTTGTGATAATCGACGCGATATTCTTCGAGTTCTTCGGGCTTGATGTTCTGGATGATGCGAGCGAGCATGCTGTCATCGATCTGCTGGCGCATCATCTGTTCGAGCTGGAGACGGATGGCCTGAGCGGCGCGTGCCTTGACATAGCCTTCGGGCATGTCGATCGGCATGAGGTCGCGGAGCTGCTTGAGGAGCTGATCTTCGATCTTGTTGTCGCGAGCTTTTTCGGCTTCGTCCATGAGGCGTTTCCGTGTCTTTTCGCGGAGTTCGGCGAGTGTTTCGGCATCGCCGGTATCGAGCGCGAAGGCGTCGTCGAGTTCGGGCAGGACGCGTTTCTTGATTTCCTTGACTTCGCAGGTGACGATGGCGTCATCCTCGCCTTCTTTCGACGCGATGAGCTGGACAGGCTCGCCGATCGTGGCGCCGATCAGGCATTTTTCCATATCCTCGTTGAGGAAGCCTTTGCCCACGGAGATCTGGCGGTCGCCGGCACGGCAGAATTTTTCAGCGGCGGCATTGGGGGCGGAGAGCGTCGTCATGACGACATCGCCGTCTTCGACCGTCTTGCGGCCTTCGACGGGCTCGATCACGGCGTGACGTTCGCGCATTTTTTCGAGTTCAGCGGCGACATCGTCTTCGGAGACGGACGCGTCATCGACGGTGACTTCAAGGCCTTTGTAATCTTTGATCTCGACGGTCGGCGTGATCTCGATGTTGAGCTTGGCGACAAAGCCGCCGTCCTCGGTTTTGGGCGTGACGATCTCGACTTCGCTGACATGGATGAGATTCTCGATATTGGAGAGGACTTCGCGGACGCTGACCTGGAGGCTTTCGCGGCGTGCGTCTTCCATAATGGAGGCACCGGCGCGCTGACGGATCAGCGATGCGGGGACTTTGCCTGCACGGAAACCTTTCAGTTTCATCGTCTTGCGGGCATCTTCTACGAGCTTGCCTTCGACGCGTTTCACGATTTCACCGGGGACGGTGAGGGTAATTTCACGGAGGACCTGACTTTTCTCGACGATCTCAAAACTCATGACGATAATGTTCCTGTCTGCACTTGATGTTGGTTGTTAAATACGTGTCTGGACTGAAATTTGTCCAAATACATGAGCCGGGGGATGTTAGTCGCATCGCGTGTACTCGTCAAGCGAATTGTCGGAGGCGCGTGTCTGTTTGCGGGCGGGCGTGCCTGGAAACGGCGCTTGCGCCGCCGCTTTGAAGGTATGTCGGCTGTGCCGGATGTGCTGCCCCGGCGTATCCCGCCGCAGGCGGATAGCCGGGGGCGGGCGGCGTATGCAATAGCCGCCCCCGCGAAAATGCGGCCTGAGATGCGCGGATATATACTATTTTGCACACCGCGTGTGGTTATGATAAAGACGGACAGACGGGATTCGATGAATTTCGCATAACCCAGATCTAGGTAAAGAGATGAGTGACAGCTTGAAAAGCAGTGACAGCCGGGGGGCTGTGAATACAGGCGGACGGAGAGGCGCGTTATCCGGTGAGCGGGCCTCGGTATCGAGTGACAGACGGGCCTCGGTGTCGAGTGACAGCCGCCTGAATGTGAGCAGGACACAGCGCGGTGTCGCGTTTAAGGCGCAGGCGCAGAGCGGCTCCAAATGCGAGCTGCAGCCCGGCCATGTCCTGAGCGACAGGTATGAGATCATACAGAGCGTGGGCAGCGGCGGTTTCGGCGTCGTCTATGAGGCCATCGACCATGAAGCGAACAATCGGCGCGTGGCGATCAAGACGCTCAGGCACAATATCGAGAATTATGACCAGGCTGAGAAGCGGTTTCAGCGCGAGATCGACTATTGCAGACGCATCGAAAACGAGCATGCGGTGAAGATCTTTGACAGCGGCAAGGCAGATGACAACATCCTTTTCTATGTGATGGAGTTTCTCGAAGGGTTCTCGCTTGAGGATTATATCGACCGCCGTGATAAGTTCTCGTTCTGCGACGTAAAGCATGTGATGGTGCAGGTTTTGGAAGCGCTGGCAGAGGCGCATTCTAAGGATATCATTCACCGTGACCTCAAGCCGTCCAACATCTGGATGACCGAGAAGGAGCATGAGTCGCGCGATTTCTATGTGAAAGTGATCGATTTCGGGATCGCGAAACTCGTGGGGCCCGAAAAGGGTGCGGAGAAGCTGACGCAGGCGGGGGCGTGGACGGGATCTCCCGCGTATATGAGCCCGGAGCATCTGAAAGGGCTGGAGATCACGCCGGCTTCGGATATCTTTTCGCTCGGCCTGATCATGCTGGAGATGCTCAACGGCTATCAGGCAGTCGATGGCGATTCGCCGATGGATGTCGCCATGACGATCATGAGCCCAGAGGAGGTCTATGTCGAGGAGTGGCTCGACGGGACGAGCATCGGCACGATCATCGTGAAGTGCCTGCACAAGATGCCTGCCGAGCGTTATCAGAACGCGCAGGAGCTTCTGGATGTCTTTAAAGCGCTGAACGATGACGACCTGAAGAATGAGTTTTTTGCGGCGAAGATGCGCCGCAAAACCAAGCGTCGCAAGGGGATGACGACGACGTCTTCCGGTTCTGAGGAGCAGCAGTCCGTCTCGCTGCAGACGCAGGTGGGGGCGGTGCCGGAACCCGGCAACCCGAACGCGATGCGGTTCGTCTTTATCGGCGGCAGCATCCTGATCGTGCTGTTCATCGCGATCGTCCTGATCCTCAAGCTGTATGTCGACAAGATAGTCGTCACGCCTGAAACGCAGGTCGTGGAAGAGGATAGCCGGCCCGGTTATGTGAAAGCCATGTGCAAGGGCGCTGCGCGCGGCCTGGGGCACGGCGTATCCGAGCTGATGCGCGTTCAGGTGCGCATCACGAGCAGTCCGTCGGGCGCGTCTGTGCTCCGTGCTTCCGACAACTTCCAGATCGGCGTGACCCCGATGACCGTGAAGCCGATCATGATTCCGATGCAGGGGCCGCAGCGCGAATGGCACCTGATCGTCCGTGCCGAAGGATACGAGGACTATGACGTGACGATTGTCCCGAATATGCGCACGTCTTCCGAGCGGGACTGCCCGTTGCGGATCAAGCCACGGGCGGGTGGATTTCTTGGCGGGCCGCATGGCGGCATGCGTCCGAATCGTGGCAGCCTGGGCGAACCCGGCATGAACCACGGCAATCCTTATGGCGAAGGTAATGCCGATGTCGCGCCGTCGCAGCCGGCACCTGCTGTCGTCGCGCCTGCGCCTGCCGCCGTCGCAAACCCCGCAGGGACGGCGCCGAACGACGCAAATACCACGGGTAAAACGACGGCTAAAGATACCAAGGCGGCCGAGACTAAAAAGACCGAGACCAAAAAGTCCGAGACCAAAAAGACCGAGACCAAAAAGACCGAGACCAAGGCGACCGAGACTAAAAAGACCGAGACTAAAAAGACCGAGACCAAAAAGTCGGATAAGAAGAACGGCTGGGATGTCAACGACCTGTTCCAGTAAGATGCGCGCCTGGACGCGTTGCACTGCGGTGTGCAACGCGTCCTCAGGATGCGCATCTGCGCATGTCATGCGTGTCGATGATATGCGGGGATGCGGGTGAAGTCACGGTTAGACCGAGCCTTATGGGTTGACGCGTCGAGCGTATATGTGATAGAGGGCGCGCCGAATAATTCTGCCCATAGGAGGAACGATTGAGTAATACATCAAATCGAGTACGTCTGCTTGTTGTCGATGATGACCTCGACATGCTGCGCAATCTGGCGCTGATGTTGTCCCTGGAGGGTTATTATGTTGTGACTGCGTCTTCGGGGATGGACGCGTCGGTTCTTTTGAGCGAGCATAAGTTTGATGTCGTCATCACGGATCTCCGCATGCCGATCGTGGACGGCTATGAGATCGTGCGTCGTACAAAAGCGAGCAATCCCGATACATCGATCATTGTGACATCGCGCTATCTGGATGATCAGACGAAGCGCTGGATGCAGACGGAACATGTCACCGGACTTGAAAAGCCTTATAATGTCCATCAGGTGAGTGCGATGCTCCGCGAGTGCGTGAAGTGATGCGCTGTTGGTTTTTCGTTGCGCCAAACAGACTTTAGCATCATAATATCTCGGCTTTTCTCTTGGACTGAGGGGTAAGAAATGGTCGATTTGCCGCATCGTTTTGTTCCGACAACGAGTAAATTTGTAAGTCCTGTTCGCATCGTATCGCAGTACGGTCACGGCGCGGCAGTCACCGCGTTGTCGTTTTCCCCGTGCCTTCGATTTTTTGCGAGCCTCGATGCCGACGGCTGGCTTCGCATCTGGATGCTGGAGACGCTCGATATCGTCGGGATCTATCTGCTCGATGACGCGCATGCAGCCTTGGAATGGGAAGGTACGCACGCGTTGGTCTGCCGTATGTCTTCGGGGGAACGCCGCATCGAGTTCGCCGAAGAGGCGCAGGATGCGCCGGCGACTGACGCGCCGGTGGATGATGTGTCGTCCCGCATCATTCCGCTGATCGGGTTGCCGGAGGTGACCCGTGAGGGCGATATCGTCCGCATCTCCTATATGGGCGATATCTTTGAACACGAAGTGCCGGGCATGACGGATATGTTCACGGAGCCTTGCGAGCGATATGTCGCGGCATTTTCGGAGCATTCGATACACGCGTTGAGCCTTTACGAGGACAAGGAATTTGCGTCCATGAACGCGCCGGAATCGCACAAATGGCTCGGCCTTGCGTTCAGTTTTAGGGGCGATGTCATGTATGCCCTTTGTGATGACGCATCCATCTATGCCTGTGAAGTCCTCAAGGGCAAGACAGACCGTGTGCTTGCGATGAACACGCAGGTGACGGCGCATGCGTTTGGCGGTTCCAAATATGTGGTCTTTGGCAGCCGTTTGGGCAACATCGTGATCTATGATCTGGAGGCGGGTTCGCTCCTTCTGCAGACGCCGCGTGCGCCGCGTGGCTTCAGCTTCGTGTTCCCGACCCCGGATAAGCCCGGCCTGATGGCTTTGCGCCCGGAGAGCGCGACCGCATTTTTTGCCCAGTCTCAGGAGATCCTCTCGTCTTCGCCGCTTCCAGCGCCGTGTGTGGCGGCCTGCGCCGGCACGGGCTTTTCGGAAATGATCGTCGCCTGCGCGGATAGTGCGGTCTATCGCATCCGCCTCGATAACGGCGCGCTGGTCAAGCTCTTTCTTGCGCCGCAGCTCGTCACGCAGCTCGCCGTTTCTGGCGAGAATGTGATCGTCTCCGATAGCGCCGATGATATCTATTTCTACGATGGCGAGCTTCGCAGGCTTGATCTGAAATGTCCGGGCATACGCCGCCTTGCGCTCTCGGAATCGGCTGACCGCTTTGCAGTCCTCACGGATGATTCGGTCACGTTCTATGCGCGTGATCGCGTCGAGGACAAGCTCAGCGTCGATCTGCAAGGCGCAGCCGCGATCGCATTCGGCAAGGAAAAAACTGCCGGTACGCTGTTCGCGTTCATGCGCGATCTGACCGTCCGCGCCATTGATAGCAAAACCGGCGAGATCCGTGACCTCTGTGCGCTGTGCCTCGCGCGCGGGCGTATCCTCTCGGTGGCGCCAGCCGCCAAGTCATTTGTCTTTGTGCTCGCCGAAACGGAGCATGGCCAGCTCGTGACGCTCAAAGTCGGGCTCAATTCGGGCAAATCCAGCGAGCTGCTTCGCGTGTTCGCATACGGCACTCAGATTTATGGCGCATCGAATGGCGAGCAGTCTGTCTGTCTGCGCAGCGATGCCAGCAGCCTGCGCATCGTCTCCGGTCTCAAGGCATTCAGCATCGACGACTGGGTGCGCAGCGAGCCTTTGGCGATATTCTGATCGCGCCGCTTTCGGGGCTGCGCCCCGATACGCGCCGTTAAAGCCGCTATCGCTTCGCGATACGCGGCTTTAGCACGCCTGCATGCCTTGGAATCTGCGGGTTACTTCGAGATGTCGATGCCCGTGTCTCGCTCGACTGCGGTCATGCATCCCGCCTCGAAGGCTTCTTGTGTCGTCACAATCGTGAGGCTTTGTTTCTTTGTGCGGGTCACGCCGGTATAGATCATCTGGTTGTTGAGCAGCGGATGGCCTATCGTGGTGGGCAGGAACATCATGATATTGTTGTAGCCAGAGCCCTGGGACTTGTGGATCGTGATGGCAAAGGCGCTTTCCAGGGCTTTTTGCGGCAGCACCGAGAGCGGATACGTGACAAAATCGATGGCGCGTGTATCTGAGGTGCAATCATTGGATGCCGTCTGAGTCCTGGCTTTTTTGAGGAGCAGATACAGCCTTCCGGAGCCACGTCCGCCTAAAACGATGCCGCAGTCGCCGTTATAGAGCTTGAGTGCGGACTGATTTTCGGTGAGCATCAGGAGCTGGCCGATAAAGAACGGCTCCGTGGATTTGATCCCGAGCGACGATCTGACGAGCGCGTTCAGGTTATCAACGCCTGTGAGTCCTTTGCGTTCTGCCGATAGGATCCTTGCGCGTTCCGTCAATGCCCAGAGCTCGTCGAGCAAATCGCTGTGATCTTTGGCCGGGTCCTCTGATATGACTAACGAGCCATCGGATAAGACCAGCCTGCCATCCGCATTGACTTGAATACGGCTTGCGCGTGCGATAAGCGCGTGTTCCGTATAAAATGATTTCGTCCAGTTGCCAATGAGCTGTTCAAGGCAATGGCTGGCTTTGGGCTTGTCATCGGGCAACGTGAGATAGTGGACGGCTTTGTCTTGAGACAGGTCGATCGTATGACATGGCTCGAATATAGGCTTTTCGTGATCGACGGGCCAATGATCTCGCATGGCTGTATTGGGATCTTTGGCATTTTGTATGGCAATAGATAGTTTGCCGATTTGGGTATCCATATTAAATCGATGGGATTCATTGAGCCTGACGGCATAATCCCCTGTTTTAAGCATCTCGCCAAGGACAGCACCTGCCTCGACAGAGGGGAGCTGATCGGGGTCGCCCAGAATGAACAGGCGGAAGTTTTGATCTGGCAGTGCCTGCATAAATCTGGCAAACAGGTCGATATCGATCATGCTCGCTTCATCGATGACAAAGATATAATTTTGTGGAAAGTGGTTTATTGAATTAAAATTAAACTGATTTTTGACTGGATTATAACTGAGAAGTCTGTGGAGCGTATAGCTTTCGAGAGCATGTAATTTTTTATAGATATCAGAGGATTTATCTGTAAAGTCGGTGAGACATTCGAGGATGCTTTCGCGCATTCTGTCGGCGGCTTTGCCGCTTGGGGCAGCGAGTCTGATCTCCCAGTTGAGCATTTCGGGATGATCGCTCAAGAGTTTCCAGAGAAGGAAGCAGATGACCGTGGTTTTGCCCGTTCCCGGACCGCCTGTGATGATCAGGTTTTCTGTCTGGCCGCGAATGATCGCTTCGAGTTGTCGATCTTTGAGGATAATGGGTGTTTGGTTTTCCGTGCGCCGCGTGTGGAAGAATCCTATACATTCATCTTTTTGGCATTGTGGGATCTCGCATGATTTGGGCGTGAAAACATCACGCGATTTGCGTTCTATGATGCACTTGGCATCAAAGAAACGCGTGGCATAGAGGTATCTGATCTGGGTCTTGTCATCCAGGACGCGCACCAGTGGTTTGGTCGGCATTTCAGGATCCGACTGTGCATCTGGTGCGCGGTCTTCAATGATATTGTCGCAGCTGTGCAACAGATCATGGATGCCGCTTGCCAGGATGTCTCTGAAATCGCTTTGGGCGACTTGCGGATCGAAGGGGCATTCTGTCTGCTCGACATGCGACAGCATGATCATGCTCTGCCATTTGGTGAGCCATTTATCGAGTGCCCTGTTTAAATCAAGCGGCAGTCGGGTATTGCCGTCATCCAGAAGTGAGAAATATATATAAAGCACTTTTTGGGCATTGAGGCTTATATCTGTTTGCATTTCACAAAGTAGTTTGTGAATTTTTGCATTGAGCGGCGTAATGCCGTTGAGCGAATGGAGAACATTATAAAATTCCTGAATAGAACAGGCTTTGAGTGTGATGGAATCAGTCATTGTTAGGATTCTCCTTTTGCGAGGGGGCGAACATCAATTTATGAATTTCTTTATAATTATTTTTCAGTGTCTGGTAGGAGTCCCAGGTCTGCGCATAGATGCCGTTGGCGGTTCCATTGGCAGTGCCGCGCACGAAGGCATAGTAGATGCCGCCAAAGTGCTGATCGAATATCTCGTCAGGTTTGAGGTTCGGGTAGAACTGCTTGAGCCACTGGATCAGGCAATAGGAATAGAGCACGCGTTGTACGGCATATTCCCGGTCTACTTTGGCTTTGAGCGCATCGGGATTTGCATATTCGCCACTTTCCATGCGGTCTGATTTCCAGTCGAGGATGCTGTATCGCTTGGTGCCGTTGACTTCGCGCATAAAGAGCAGGTCTATAAATCCTTTGCTATAATACTCGCCTGTTTTTGGCATGTCGTCGTTATGAATGAGGGCGCCCTCCAGGTAGAATTCGACTTCGGCGCGGTGGCTGTTTTCAGGCAGATCTTTGAGCGCAAAAGCATCCTGTGCATCGCAGGCGCCTTCGATGACCGGCAATTTGGCATTCAAGGTCCGCCATACAAATTGGGCGGTGATGGCGTGCCATTCCGAGTGTTTGCTGAGCGGCAGGCCATATTTGGCATACGTCTGCTCGATCAGTGCCTTGACTTCCGGATCTGTCTGAAAATCCTCTAATCTGGCTTGCGCTTTGGCGAAATCTAAGTTTTCAAAGACTTCGTGAATCGCGTTGCCGAGCTGCTTGCCCCGTGGGTAGTTCGTATCTAATATCGGGGGATATGCCGTGTCGTAATCCGGTTTATGCGCGATCGGTTTGGGCGTCAGATCGACATTTGGTTCAAGTATATAGCGGGGCGTGTCTGCATCCGTGCCATCTGAAGCAATATCAGCGCATTTGCCATTGGCATCGTGAATTTCAGGTTCGGCAAGGTCAAAATCTGCGTCATCTGGGGCGCATTCCGGGCAAGGCGTGCTGCAATCAGGCGTGTCCGGGGTAATTTCAACTTTTTTGAGCTGAACTTTGCTCGCAAGCGTTGAATAGGAATGCTGAATGAGGCTTTTTTTGCCCAGGCTGTTTTGAAGTGCTTGAATAGCATCTTTCTGAGAATTGCTATCATCTACCGAGGAAATTTGATTTGTGTTTGCATTAAGCGCACCAGTAACATCTCTTTTAAGATCATCTAAGCTAGTATTATTAGGCATAAGCGTACAGATATATTCAGCGTTTTCTTTATGAGTTGCAAAGGCATTGAGGCTGAGTTTTAGGAAATCATTGCAGACTTTGTCATATCTCGGCAATATGAGCAGTGCCGATGCGCGTGTATAGGCGACATAAAACAGGCGCTTCCATTCTTTGATATCCTCTATTTTTTGCTTCTTTTTTGCAGATTTATCGAATCCGAGGTATTTGTGATATCGGTCATCAACAATCTCGTGATAGGTGTATGGACCTTTTGCTTGATCATAATATCTCCTAAAGCCACCGACACCGATCACGATGGGGAATTCCAAGCCTTTGGATGCGTGGATTGTCATGAGTTGGACAGCATCGAAATCAGTGCCGCGTGCGACGAGGTTGCCGTCTTTATCGGTCGTTTCGTCTGCTTTCTTTTGAAGGTTGTCGAGATGTTTGACGAGTTCTTGAAGCGTGCAGCGGTTGGCATACAGGTATTCGATGCTGTAGTTGCCGATCTGCTGGAATTTTGCGAGTGCCTGAAGTTTAGAGAGGTCGTTGGCAGTCCGTGTCTCAATGTCGGATTCTTGATAAATGCATTCAAGCATTTCTGCCCATCTGAACTTGCGGGCAAGCGCGTGATATTTGGCGAGTTGTTGTCGTTCTCGACGCTGTGGGTCGTCATATATATCGAGGTTTACTGTATGAAGTTTAGGACATACGGTTTTTATCAATCTATTGGATAGACCGCATTCGATTCTTTCAGAAACAATTAACGGGTCAAAGAAATCGGTGAGCAAAGCTTCATTGAGGATGCGGCGGTTATAGGCGGTAAAATCATCGGCATCAATGGCTTTGAACAGGGCGATCCACTGCATGCATTCACGGCTGTTAAACAGGTTGTCGTCTTTATAGCGCACATAAGGAATGCCAAGATTTTGAAGTTCGGTCTCGATGAAGGGGAATTCCTTTCGTGTGCGTGCGAGAATTGCAAAATCCCTGAAAGAGACGTTGCGAAGTGTATCGGGCTTGTTCTTGTCGAAAATTTGAAGGCGTGTTTGGCCTGTATCCGTCTTTGTGCAGCATTCGACGATCTTTTGGTCTGCAAGTTTGGCAAAGTCACTTTCAGAAATCTCTTCTGCAGAGAGCCATACAGGGGGTGTTGGTGCGCCATCAAAATGTGTGGCAGCCTTATTATCTGGGGATTTTGATTCTGAAAAAACAAGATTTCCGTCATTAAAGAATTGCGAACCATCAGCGGTATCGAAGAGATGGTTGCAAG
>JAFZFY010000041.1 GCA_017555665.1 Pseudomonadota bacterium
CATTTTCTGCCCTGTCCAAAGAGAGGACTTTTGACCATTTTGCGATGATCCCTCCAAACATCATGTCATCACTTAGTTTTCTTGCATAGAGTTCAAGCAGGTGGTCATTCTTTCGGTTGTTGAGTTTGATCTGGGTGACATCGAATGGCTTTGTGGCCAATAATAAATCCTGATGATTGACGAGGAGCATCTGGATTTCCGGATCGGAACCTGTTGTGGTGACCGTGTCTGTGGCGGTTTTGCGGAAGAATGTTTTGGTGGCATCATTGATCATTCTTTCTGACGCGCGCATGTTGATCCAGAATTTCGGTTCGCCATGACCATTTTTGTTGAGTTCGCGGATCACGCCGGTAAAGGATGTCACGTCCAGGGTATTGAAATGTCGTTTTTTGAGGATTTTTCTGAAATCTTTGAGATATTCGACCAGTAATCTGGCCTGATCGCAGGACCATTCGCGCTTTGCCTTCTCATCGAGCTGTGACATGAGCAATGGCATTGCTTTGCGCATGTCGATACCCAGTGAGAAATGCAGCCAGGGCATAAAGTTGTCCTGTTTGTAACTGTCTTTGAGATCGATGTAATCCGTTTGAATGGTCTGCACGTCTTTATAGAGCTCATCGGGGTCGATTATTTGCGTGACCTTGATATGCGGATCGCCGTTGCTGTTGAAGGCAAACGCCCAGTTGAGTGCGGGCAGCGTCTGGGTAAGCGCGTCGATTTCCTGTATGCAGACGTCCTCTCCGATGCTTGTCAGTTCAAGTTTTCGCAGACGTTCGGTGCCGACAATGTGGTCACCATCTATGGCTGCATCGACTTTTTCGAGCATCTGTACCCTGTATTCATCCCATTTGCGCTGTTTTTCTGCCTTTTTCTGTGCGATTTCCAGGCGCATGCGTTCGCATTTTTCTCTTTTGAGCCGCTCTTGCGCGAGGCCTTCATCTTCTTCGGATTGATCCGGACATAGAGAAAATGCGGTATCGTTGTCATCCGGCTCGCTACAGTTATTCTCATATTCATAGATTGCATCCTCCAGATCATCATCGCTGTCATCGCTGAACATCGAATCGTAGTCTGATGGATTATTATAAAGTTTTCTGTAGTAGAGCAGATCGCCATAATCGCAATATTCAAAGTGTTCGCGGCAATACTGGTCTATCGTATATTTATAATCTCCATCCATAGCTATAAGACTTCTATCCGCGATTTCGATGATACTTGGATTCGAGAAGAGCGTTTTGGCGAGTTTTCCGTATTCGATATGTCCGACAAAGAAGGCATTGCTGTCAAAATCATCGGGCTTATAATAATTTTGTTGGGCAGTCAGGATGGAATTGGGTAAAGCCGCTTTGGAATCATAGACGACGATGGTCATGACGCTGTTGATGGCATGGGCTGCCAGCGCGATCGAGCGATTTGTTTTAATATTTTTAACGCGATATACTTTCCAGTACTTGTCGCTTCCCTGCCGATCGTTTGTCTCGAACTCAAAGTTTTTGGATCTGAATCGATGCTGTGCTTCTTGAACGAGCTTGTCTAGGCCTTCCATGGCTTTAAATTCGTCTTTGATCGTGATGTGAAAGACAAAGCCTGTATCATTCACATAACCTGCAGCATCTAATTCGCCGAGCGGGTCTAGGCCAAAAGTTTCGGCATGTGTATTGTAATCGGTGAGAAGTTCGTACAGCATGCCGGATGCCTGATCGCTGCCATCTGTCCGGTTATCGAGTTCATCATAAGATCTGTTTTGGCATTCGGGGAGTGGCGGCATTAGGGTCGTAAACGATTCGCAATAGCGATGCATCTGTGCTTCGGAATCGTCGGACTTGCCAAGCTGATACTGGAGTCCAAGATCGGCTTTGAGTACATGGGCACTCAGGACATTCAGCAAGTTTTTTACGCCCCTGTTGTCTGCATGTGCGCCGCGCTGAGTCGCAAATATGAGCGGTGCGTCCTCGGGGACGAACTGGAGCAGGGGGTTCGGCGTGTTCGCAGTCCAGGCTGTGAGTCTTCCGGTGTTGATGCTGGCGGGCGTATTGGTATTGCCGCATCCCAGAAGCGTAAGGGTACAGATGGCAAGGGCGAGTAATAATATTTGAACGCGGCGATATATCATTTTTTTTTAAGCAATAAGAGGTACGAAAACAACCAGAAACCTCAAATAATATATCACTGGGTGATGGAAATGAAAAGACATAATGATGAAGTATAGCTGGTGTTGAGATTTTCAATGCCTGCGGATATGCGCGATTCTGTTTTGGGTGCAGTGATCTTGAGTGCGCATCAGGATCTGCCTTATATTTTACTGGAATCTGAGCATTTTCTGAACCGCGATCGGGCGCACCGAGGGGGTAGCGGCGTATTTGCGCAAGCAAATAGCCGCGCAGGGGGAGGCTTCCCCCTGCAAAAAAATGACGGACTGGTCACATGTCGTATTAGGTATTTGGATAGAAATGGAGTATACGGGGATGAATCGTTTTGGGAACGATCGATTTTTTTTTCGGGAGAGAGCATGAAACGGATCAGAACGTTGGTATTGTCGGCTTTTGTGGGTGCACTTGTGTGCTGCGGATGCTCGCAGAAAGCGACGAAGACGGCTGCGGATGTTGCGATGAGCATTTCACCTTGGGAAGCCGGGACTGCAAATCCGCTGATGGCATACGTGCCGGAGGATGCGCCGATGATTGTGGCCACGAACCGCAGTGATACCATGGAGAATGAAGGAATCCGCAATCTCTTGTGGCTGCTAGGCGAAGCGCTTGAGCTGAGGGAGGATTTGGGGGATGAGATAGGGCCGTTGCTCTCGGATTATCGCGAGAATGCGGCTGCGTGGGGGCTTGATCCCGAGGGAAAAGTCGACATGGTATTCTATTTGCGTGACTCGCGCGCAATCACGCATATCACGGTCGCGGATGATCTGAAGGCGATGGAGGGCTTTGAGCACTTTGTGCAGCTTGTCAGCGATGAGGGCGAAGTGACTGTGCGCGATGAGGACGGCTGGCGCATTTATCGGCATGAGGCCGACAAGGATTTCAATGACAGCAGCTATTTGGCGGTTCATGTGAAAGGCGGCGTGATGTCTGTTTTGCACTGGACTGGCGAAATCGGCTTGCCCTCTGAGGTACTGAATGTTGCCGGAAAGCCATTCCGCGCGGAAAGCGGCAAGGACGACGTGCTGCTCTGGCATGTGGATTTTGCAAGGTTCGGCGAATTTGTCACCAAAGTGGACTGGATAGCGGACTTCTTGAATGAGCGATATTTCGACGGTTTTATCACGAAAAAAGATCAAGAACGCTGGATGACTTTCTGTCGTGAGAATGCAAAGTTCTGCGAGGAACACTATCAGGGGCGATCTTATGTCGTCATACCGTATGAAGCGCATGAAGCGGCGGTGGATGCGTTAGGGGATATCGAGGTCGATAGATCAAATGTTCAAGATGTTACGATGGATGAATGGATCGCAAAACTTGGGACGACGAATATTAAAGATGATGTCTGCATTGATGAATTCAAATCTATTTTTAAAGATGTGCCATCTGCAGATCTTGCAATCAGCGTTTCTAAGAATGGGAAGGTCGGTGGCAGGATTGGCGCGAGCCTCGTGGCTGTCAGTCTCTACAACGATATAAAATCTTTGATCACGGAGCACGCGATCTTGAAAGATGATGCTGCAAAGACGTATGGATATATCGGACTCAAAATTTATGATGCACTTCGGTTGAATGAGAAGTATTTAAATGAGTTTATTACAAGAGATTGGAAATGCGAACAAATACATGGCGCTTTTGATGCCATCAAGGAAAGTAATTCTACAAGTAGTGCGGAAAGAATGATGAGAAAACTAGGGGAATTTGGCGTCGTGCTTAAAGAATTTGAATCGCTGTCATTTATGTTGAGCGATTTCGCAATTTCGAGAATGGGTTCGGATGGCTCGCTGCCCGAGTTTTTGGTGCACATGCGCAATGCGCCTGAAGCGTTCGAGACGATTTTGGGCTATTTCGATATGCCCGTTGAGGATGGAAAGGTTGCGACGCTTGATGCCGGCGACCTGCAGCCGAATGTTTTGGTCAAGGGGCGCGATATGCTTGCGGGATCATCGAAATACGATTTGTTGAGCCAGGATGTGAAAATGGCAAAGGATCGGTTTGCCGCAGTTCATATCTCGAAGAAAATTATTGATACATTTGTGCCTTATGGGGATCTGGGCGGCGCTTCAACGAGTTTCCTTACGGCCTATGATCTAAGCCTGTCATTGGAGGATCATGGAATCGTGTTTGCCATAGAGCCGGCTGAATGATGTTTATGGCAGGGGGAAGCCTCCCCCTGCGCGGCTATGTGCTCGACCGTATCGGTCTGCGCGCATACGCCGCTACCCCCTCTGGCTGGCTGAGTGTTTTGGTGATGAGGATTTAAGGAAACATATACTGGAGGTTAACCATGCGTCATACCATGAGATTTATACTTTGCATGTTGGTCGTTGTCTTTTTGTTTGGCGGGTGTGCGAGACCCAAAGATTTACATGAGGCTAGTTTGCCGAGATGGGAATTGAGGACGCCTAATCCGCTGCTTTACTATGTTCCGGCAGATGCCCCGCTGATCATAGCGACTCAGCGCAACACGACGCTCCAGAATCCGGGGGTTCAGTACATCATGAAGCGTAACGGCAGGCGGGAACTCACGGAACTGCAGAAGCTGATGTACGATTTTACCGCCAACGCGCCAGCCTGGGGGCTGGATCCGAACGGTGAAATGGATGCCGTTGGCTACGTCAAAGATCACAACACGATCGTGCTTCATTTTACGGTCGCAGATGAATTCAAGGCGATGGCAAAGCTGGATGAGCGCGTCATGCATTTCAACAAGCAGCTGGCTCTGCGTGGTGTGAAAGGGATCGACTTTGATTATCCCGATGACGAGTACGAGGATCTGGCGGAAGCGAAGAAAGATCCTGAGCTGGTCGAGATCTTGGATCAGCAAGGCGAATCGAAAACCTGGCGCGTCTATCAGTTGAAGAGTGAGGATTACCTGACGCGTGTCGGGGTTCATGCGCGTGGGGGTGTCGTGTCGGTGGTGCTGGCGACGGAGGATACCAATGCTTTCGATGAAGTCTTGCGGGTTCAAGATAATTATTATCGTCCAGATGATGTCGATAAAGATGCATTGCTTGTTTTTCATGTGGATTATGAAAAAAGCATCCGGACACTTTTATCGAATCAGGCATTTATCGATCAAATAGATGATGAATTTATTTCGTCTGATCTTCAATATGTCTTGGATATGGATGATGATGAATATGATAAATTTTGCGATGACAAGTTAGAATATTGTGGTGAGAGTTATCTGAGACATTGGGAATGGCGTAACCGCTATTATGATGACGATATTCATTATGATTCTTATGATCAGAAGTATTTATGCACGGATGAGTCAAAACCGGATGAGGTGAAGTGGGTTGCAGAGAAAGATGCACGGCTGGACAAGATTGCCAGAGTTGAGGCTGCCAGTAAGAAACTCGTAAAGAATGGCAAGGAAAGGAGTCATAAGCTTGGTATCAGCAGTATTGGCGATGAGGTTTGTATCAATGATCTCATCGAGGCTTTAGATGTAAAGGATTATAATATTCTGGACGTTCAGCTCTTGTTTTCGCCTCAAGGCATGCCTGGCATGGTATTTAGCCAGAAGATCACTTCTGATGCGATATACAATGATGTGAATTCCTGGATGACGGATCATCTGGATATTAAGGATTACGAGAAGCATCCGGGACTTTATGGCTCTTTATCCATGAATATAGCGGAAATCATAAACAGAACGACGAAGCGCTTTATTGCTATGAAAACACATAGATGGTCTTGTACACAAGTGAAGTATTGGGTCAAAGAACGCATGGATCGTGTGATGAGGGAATTGGATGATTCGGATACGCAGGAATTCATCGATGTTTTGAAGACAGTTTCATCGGTCACAGGTCAGATTGCTACCCTGTCGGGCAGAGGGGATCAATATTGGTTTAACATTCGTGGATCTGAGAGGGCGATGCAATGGGTGACCGATGAGCTCTTTGATGAAAAAGCGGGGGAGGAAGTGATCGTCGCGAAGCGTCATGGCGTGAAACACATGATTCAGCTGGTCGATCACAAGGATCTTCTGATCGGCACGAAGTTTTTTGATCTCCAGAAAATCGATCTGAATGCCCGAAAAAGAGATTTCCTGGCGCATTTATATATCGGCAGGGATATCCAGGATGTGAGATTCCTCAGGGATATGCTGGATCTTGAAGTCGTCGATGGTTTCCAGGTTACAGTTCTTCCGGATAAGCATGGTGTGAAAGCATCGTTTGTGTTTCAGTCAGATTCAAATGCGTTTAAAAAGACTGAAATAGAGAAGGACGATGATCATGAAGAAGAGAATGAATATGCCGATGAAGAGGATGAGCTGTGGTAAGCCGCGTGTGATTTGAGAGGGGGTATTGGGCGCGCATGAGATATCTGAGCGGATATCTCTGTGCGCAACGGCGTAGGGGCTTTGGGGAAATGTAGGCTTTTCGTTAGGATTTTAGTTGGAGGAATACAATGCGTCACGCTGTGAGATTGATATTATGTATGTTCGTCGCGATTTTCTTATTCAGTGGGTGTGCAAAGCCCAAAGATCTGTATGAGGCCGGTGTGCCACAATGGGAATTGCGAACGCCAAATCCGCTTTTGAATTATGTGCCAGATGATGCAGTATTTGTGATTGCCAATCAGCGCGAACTGGGACAGCAGAATGCTATCTTTAACAAATTCTTAAAAAAGGTTGGAAGAGAAATGGATCTGCCCGATGGATTGGGGCTGGATAAACTGATTGAAGACTATAAGGATGTGGCCCCCGAATGGGGACTGGATCCGGATGGAAATGTTGACTTTGCTGCTTATATTCATGGAAACAATACATTAGTTATTCATGTTACTGTGAAAGACGAAAAGATAGCACTTGGACATTCGAAACGCATCATTCAAGAACTTGTTAAAGCAGGGGTCGATGTGGGGCTCATGAATTATGAGTTCCTTGAAAATCAAGGCGTGCGTCAGCAGTGGCAAATTCATCATTTATCAGATGCCTCAGGATATAGCGTGAACTGGGGGGTTCATTGTTTTGACAATGTGATCACGTTTGTGATGTATAAAGGCACGGATCCAGTTCCGGATTATGTCTTGTCCGCTCCAAAGAATCCGCTTTCTTTAGGAAAGCTTGACGAAAAGACTTTCCTCGTCGCGCATATTGATCATGCGGGATTTTCGAGATTTTTGCTGTCTTGGCCGCATATAGAAAATGAAATTAATCGTATGTATCTTTACAGATATGTATCATTAGAGGATACGAAACGGTTTAGGAAAAAGTGTGAAGAACATTTGGAATATTGTTATCCGCTCAATCAGGACAAAGTATTTGCAGATCATGTGTGCGATGGGGATAATACTGAATGCTATTCACTCTGGCATGATAGTGATGATGATAGTGATGAAGTTTTTAATGAGGCTGATTGGAATGATGTGGACAATTTGCCCTATTGCTTAGATGATAGAGAGCATGAAACGGATACCCTTAAGCGGGAAAAAAAGTTAGAGCGTCGCAAAGAACTTAGGAAACAGATCGCCGAAATCAAAGCCAAGTCTGAACAGCTGCCTGGTGTGACTGAATTGATCAAAGAAGTGGGTTCGACCAGTATCGGCGATGCGGTATGTATGCAAGAAGTTGCATCATTGTTTGAGGATTCGCCTTCATCGGATTGGGCTTTGGTGGGCTCGGATAGCGGATTATTTGGTGTACGCGTGACCCAGAAAATTGGCTCAGAAGATTTGAACAAGAAGCTGCATGATGCCACTTCGGCTTATGTGGATTACTATCATAGCGATGCGCTCTTGAGTATTGCGATGGGGATGAATTTGCCCCAGATGTATGCGTTGTCTAGAGAGCATTTCAGAACGCTCATTTCCAAAAAGTGGCAGTGCCAGCAGATTGCAGGTTTCATGGATAATTATCGGGAAAAGATGGATAAGAAGTTGTTTGGCCTCGAAAGTGCAGTCTATCAGTATATATTGCCGGTTTCGCTTTCTGCCAAGCTCGTTCATATGTCTAAAGAATTTGATAATATCGATTTTTTAGGGACGGTTCAATTTGCATCCCAAGATGCACTGATTTCGCTGGACAAGCTCTTGGATCATAAGATTTTGGGAGAAGACCAAGATGGTTCTGAGCATTCCATCGACTTTAAGGGATTGGATCTTAAAACTTTGGCTGTGGGGGCAGATCTTCTGTTTGGCTCGTCAAACTATAAGTTGACAGATGTCGATCTTTCAAAGCGCAAACAAGGACATCTGTTTGATTTGTTTATCAATCGCTTCTTTTTGAACGAGATATTTGAGCGTGAGATTAAAAAATACGATTTGAGTATTCCGAGTTACCGCATGCTTGTGGATTTGAATAAGAATGATCTCACGTTGGCTGTGTTGCCTGTAGACTAGCGGAAAGCTCGGCGCTTTGGGGTTGCCTATTTTCGAGGGGGTAGCGGCGTATGCGCGGAGCAGAGACGCGTCGTGACAGTGTCACGACACGTCTCTGGCGAGCACATAGCCGTGCAGGGGGAGGCTTCCCCCTGCCAGAATCAAGGCTTGCAGAGGACGCATCCGTCGTGTACACGGCCGTCTTTGAGTTCATCCTGTGTAGCTTTTCGTATGGCAATCACTTCGACATCGAAGTGTAACGTCTGTCCGGCAAGGGGGTGATTGCCATCGACATAGACATTATCGTCGTCAATGGAGACGATCCATAGCGGGAAAGGTTTTCCGTCTTCGGATTTTGCGGTCATCCCTGCGCCGACCCTGAACTGAGTGCCCTCCGGGAAAATCGACTTTGGCACAGCCTGAGGCTCGCCTTCTCGCAAGCCGTAGCCGTCTTCTGGCGGGACATCGATATGGAAGTGGTCGTGAACTTTTTTTCCATCCAGCGCGTGTTCGAGGCCTCGCAGGATCATGTCGTGTCCATGCAGGTATCGCATGGGGTTGTCGTAAGTGGCGAGATCTAGGACTTCGCCTTCGTCATTGCTCAATACAAAGATGACAGAGGGCACAGTATCTTTTGCGATGGTGTCGGTACGCAGGGATTCTGAAGTTTCTGTAGTCATGATATTACCTGGAAGAATGCGCGCGAGGCGAGTATTTGCCGGTAGCAAAACCGGCGGGCAAGAATGCTCCGTATCCGTGAAAAGGTCAATATGGATAGCACCTTGAAAATGTGTTTGATATTGGGTATTCATGTAATTTGGATGAGCGGGTCAGATTGATCCGCGAAGGAGCAGCGTATGAGAATTAAAGCGATATGGGTTTACAGTCTGGTGGTGGCGTTTGGATTTTCGTTATTCGCATGCAGCGATGAGAAGAGCAATCAGATCACGGTGCCGATCGAAGACGAGCCGAGTGGTCCCGGCACCGATCCAGAAGATCCGTTCCTTGACCCGGATCCCGGCGACCCTTACGATCCGAGTGATCCGATTGTCGAGCCAGAGGCCGGCTGGGAGGCAGTGCTCCTTCCCGGTGTGGCGACAGATATCGAGCTTGCGAACAAAGGGACGACAAAGCTTTCCGTAAATCTGATATCGATCAGCGGTGATCATGTCGGCGAGGGCATCGTCGGTCAGACGATCCAATGGGGTCTGGAGACGGGAGAGCAGTCCGTGCAGCTCGCGTCCAATAAATCGACGACAAAGGAAGGCGGCCAGGCGACGCTTGCGATACGCGGCCTTGGCGTGCCTGGAAATGCGACCGTGGTGGCGGCAAGCAAGATCGCGCCCAAGCAGGTCAGGTTCCAGGTCGCCGTTCAGGATCTGCCGACCGGCAGTCTTGAATTCCGCACGATGTATAACGGGAATGCTTCGCCCGTGAATTATGTGATCAAGCTATACGATGGGAGCGAGGTCTCGTGCGCGCGTATGGATCTGAAACACGAGGCCGTGATGAACTGGCGCACAGAGACGGAAGCCGAGCCGATATTGGAGCCGGTCGATTCCAATTATGCGAAGTTCAGCGATCTTTCGGTCGAGATGAAGTATGCCGCCGTGGCATACGGATTTTCGGAGAAGGGTGCGCCTGTGGCGGTCGGGTGTCTCGATTCGGGCATTGATGTTTATGCAAATCAGACGACATCTGGCACGATTTATATGGACACGATCGATCTCAACCCGGTGACGACATATCATGTGCGCAGCTATTTTGACCTCGGCGATGTCGTTTCTGAGCTTGGCAGCGTGGGCAAATTCATCAATATGATCGGCAATTTTGCGGATGACCCTGCCGGCATGGTGTATAAATACCTGTTCAAATATCTCAAGGAAAGTATCGGACTTGTGGCGACAGCCGTCGAATGGGCGCTCAATAAATTCAACCTCTCTACGAAACTGACGAATCTTTTGAATGGGATGATCGGGGATGATGCGACCATGGCCAAGATCGGTCTGTTTGCCTGCCAGTTCCGCGATATCGTGCGCCTGATGGAGTTCATGGGCGAGATCCAGATCGAGAAAACTGGGCAGATCGAGCTTCGCGGAACGGACGCTTATGATGGCTTTGCGGTGTATTGGCGCATCGGCTGCAGCGGCAGTAATGACTCGAATTGCGGGCGTATTCCGATCACCTCAAAAGAACTCGGGCTCAATTCGGCGATCAACTTCTTGGAAGGCACATGGGAAGGCTCGCTTTCTAACGGTTATGACAAGGTCTCGATCGAAAACCATGAGCTGAAACTCTATTATGGCAAGATCCTCATCCATCTGCTCAATGAGGTCGTGATCCCGAGGATTTCTAATAATCAGGCTCATGACTTTAATTCTCTGTTCGGATATTGGATCAAGGCGGATTCCATCGCGCAGTGGATTTCTCAGAACTTTAAATGGAGCGGCGTGTTTGGTACAGGGTGGGGTGCGTTCTCATTTACGTTTGAAGAAGCCAGAGGATTTGTTGACAGCGTGATGGGGATCATGAGCGGCGTATTCGGTTTTGCGACTGCGGAACTCGAATTGAAGAGCGCCGGATCGGAAATCATTCTGAGCGGTACGGGATATCTGGAAGACACGAATGCCGATAATGTTGTGGATATCATCCGCGATGGCAAATGGGCCGGCAGCATGCAGATCACGACAAAGACGAATGTTGAGGATGACGACGGGCATCTGACACAGACCTCGATCTCGACGACGACGGCAGTGAAAGGCATCTGGAGCGGCTATAACCTCAAGAACGTTTCTGATTCGGATTCTCGTATGTATTGCACATATGATAAGCTGCCGACAGATTCGAATGATCAGGTGTGCAGTTATCCGAAAATCAATACGAGCGAGCTGGTGTCATCGAATATGTGCCAGAAATATTATGCTACGGCGGGGTTATAAAACCTGATATCGAGAAATATAAAAAGCCTCTGGTCTTGGAGATCAGAGGCTTTTTTTATATCTTTTTTGCGCCGAGCGGATGCCTTGTTACAAGCCGTTTTTTGTGTGTGAAGGCGTTTTGGGGCGTGGGCTATCGGCGGCTTTGCCGCCGATACGCCCATCGCATCGGCCTATGTGCCTGCGGCACATACGGCCGCTTATGGCGTGTATGAAATTCCCCAGAAGTCTTCAAAAACGCTTATAAATTGAATATATAAAACTATGATTTTACGAGCGCTCTGAGGCGTATGCCGAGCTGATTCATGCGTACAGCGATCTTGTGTTTCATGGCAGCGGAGCTGTCGCCGAACAGGATATCGCCCATTTGTGTCAGGTCGCCCTGCGTTTTTTCATAAACGGTGCATAGGTAGTTTCGTTCGAGGGTTTGCCTGAGTTCGGCAAAGTCCTTGGTGCGGCTGAGGATCGTGACTGCGGGTGCGGTCGAGGCTGTTTTTTGCGCGGTTTCGTGGGCGTGTTCTGTGTGGGCGTGAGGGGGCGCGATGTCTGGTGCGGGCTGCGCGCTGGCGTGGGTTTCCTCAAGCGAGAAGGATTTTGAGTTGAAATGGCCGAGCATCGCCATCGCGTAGTAATGATCGATCTCGATGATCTTGCTTTTTGATTCCGCGATGCGCATGTCATAAAGCGCTTTGAGGATGAGCGTGTCGAGGACGCTTTCGAGTTCGCGTATATTTCCAGGCCATGCGTGGTTGATAAAGAGTTCGCGCGTGGCCTGTTTGAAGCGGATGAGCAGGCAGTCGGGAGCCGGCGAGAGCCCGGATGCGAAATCGACCAGGATCAGGTTTTTTGCGCCGCATCGCTGGATATGTTCGTTGACAGCCGGCATCATGTCTTCGCTTTTGGCAATTTTTTCGGTCAGCGTGGAGACGAGCTGCGGCAGGTCACGCTTGCGTTCCTTGAGTGAGGGGATATCGATGCGCATGGCAGGGCCGAAGCGCATGTAGAGATCGAACCTGAATCTGCCTGCGGCGACTTCTTTTGCGAGGTCGAGATGCGTGGCGACGACGACTTTGACATCGACGTGCCTTCGCGTGTCGTGCGCAGCGCCGACGCGTCGGACCATCTTATCCTGGAGAAAGAGCAGGATCTTTCGCTGATTTTCGAGGGAAAGATTGCCGATCTCGTCGAGAAAGAGGACACCGCCGTCTGCTTCTTCGATGAGCCCGACACGGTCGCTTGCGGCCCCCGAATATGCCCCTTTGACATGTCCGAAGAGCTCGCTTTCGACGAGCGTGTCCGGGACGGCAGACAGGTCGAGCGTGATGAGCTTTTTTCGCTTGCTGAGCGGGAAAATGATGTGTTCGACAAGGGCGCTTTTGCCGGAGCCGCTTTGTCCGGTGAGATACACGGTTCTGGGCCCTTGACTCATGATCTCGATCTGCCGTCTTGTCTGCTGGATGAGGGGCGAAGATCCCCAGAAATAGCCGTCTTCGACGGGGGATTCCTGGCCGAGTTTGATGACGCTTTCGATGCGTGCGGCGAGCACGTCGAGGCTGGCTTCGTCATCGACGAATTGCAGGCCCTCCAGACCGTTGAGCAGGGAAGCCGCACCGTCCGGGAGGCGGCTTTTGGCGGTCATCATGATGATGGGGATATGCGAAAAACGCTGAGTTCGCTTGAGCTGTCGTGCGATGATCAGCCCTTGGAGCGCCTTGACCTCCTGTTCGCGGTTAAGGTGCGGGAGTTCGGGTAGCCAGAGGAGCTCTTCTTTGGAGAGTTCATCAAAGCGGACATCCATGAGGATGGCATCGATGGGGGGATTCTGCTTGAGGCTGAGGGCGGTGAGCGCATCGCTGTAATTGCGAGCCCTTTTGAGTTCGCATGTTTCCTTGTGCGGACATCGTGCGCAGGGATGGGTTTCGTCACAGAGGGTTGCGAACGTGAATCGCGCCTGGAATGTCGGGTGTGCCTGCAGCCTTTCGATGCTCATGAGGCGGTCATCGACGACGAGCAGCTTGATCTTTTTGGAGGGGGGCTTGTGTGTTGCGGCATGGCTGTCGTCGTCGTGCGTGATCGGCAAGGCGTCGTCGAGTGCGCTGCCGAGGCCGAAAAAGTCGAGCGCGGCGGCTTCGTCCATGTCGGGTGTCGATGTGCAGAGCCGCTCAAATTCCAGGACAGCGTCAGCGAAAGCCTTGAGCTTTTGTATGGTATCGGGCGGGCAGAGGTGATCGCTGAGGAGTTTTCGCCTGATTTTTTTTTCGTCTTTAAAGATATCGGCAGCGAGAGATTCGATTTTTTTGAGCGGCTCGTCCAGGCGGTTCTCGAAGCCGGGATCTTTTCGCAGCTTGAAGCCCCAGACGGCCGCGAGCCTGCATGCGCCGGAACCGGAATCGAAGAGCCGTTGCAGGAGGAAAGCGGCTTCTGCAGCAGAGAGCGGCGTATCTGTTTTGGGGATATCGAGGTGTTTGATCAGGTCATGGCGCAGTCGTTTTGCCATTTCGTTGGGAGTCATATCTACCTGTTTGAGCGGTCGGCATCGGGGCGGATCGGTGTGCGCGGCGTATCGGAGATAGCCGCGCGGCGAGCCGTATGCGCGGAGCGCATAGGCGAGCGTGTGTCGTAGGGCGCGGCGTATCGGAGATAGCCGCGCTCGCCCGCGTATCGAAGATAGCGAGCGTTCATCAAAGAGCATGTTTGTGTGCATGCCGCTATCATGTTATATTTAGCAGAAAATTTGTGCGGGGTAACTACTCGAAGTGGGTGACATGGACGCAAACAGAACGATCAAAATAATGGTGATGCTGGCGATGCTGTTGTTGTCGTATCCAGCATCTGCGCAGGAGAGTCAGTTCGACTGTGAGCCTGGGAGCGGGGCTTGGATGGACATGGAAAGCCCCGTGCTGGATGGCGCATTGTGCAGCCTGAATGGTCAGCATCCGGATTTTTACCGGCTCGAATTCGGGACAGGTCATATGCAATTTGCGCCTCTGATCCCAGGCACGGCAGGGGAGCTTCGCTATCTTTCGGCGATCGGCAAGACGATATTTTATGCAGATCGGGCGAAAGTGTACGGTGTCGAACGCGATCATTTCAAGGTCGTGTTTGAACTGTCGTGTTCGGAGGCGGAGATGCTTCCGGCGGATGGCTTTGATCCGCAGCATCTTGCGGTGCTGTCGAAAGACGGCGGCTATCGCATTCATCTGCTGAAAGTGGCAGCGGATGGCGGGATCAGCGAGGAGATGGCGGCGGATCTTGGCGCGGAACGGCCGCTTCGCGTGGCGTGGCACGAGTCCCGGCTGGTGGTTCTGACGCGTTCGCGAGTGATGTTCTGGCCGCGTCCCGGTTCGAGTTTTTTGGCGCAGAAGCAGGATAAAAGCGGCGCGCCTGTCTATGCACAGGTGAGCGGCTGGCAGCCTGAAAACATGCGGTATTACGATATTTCGCCGGCTCTTGAGACGGGCGATCACGAGCTTGATCCGGATGGCTTGATGATCTGGAATCGCAAGCTCAAGAAGCTGTCCTACTATCGTTTTTCGTCGCAGACTCCGACACAGGCGAGCATCAATGCGACGGCATCGATTCACGGGCTTGGCTATGGGACGAAGTATGCGATGGGGGTGACGATCGATCTGAACACGGTTCGGATCGTGGCGCGTCTGGGGAGTTTTCTGCAGAATCGCTTTGAGGCGCGTTACTGGAAACTTCCGGATCCTCAGCGTGTGCCCGTCGTGGTCGGTCAGGATGATATCGCGGCGCTTGACGGCGGCTCGGATAACCGTGTCCAGATGATCGATACGACTGAAATGACGTGGCGCCGCTTGGCTTTGATCCAGTATCCCGCGCCGGGACGCATCGCAGATCTGAGCCAGGATATTTTGGCAACAGTCCATTCAGGGCATTCGGAAGCGATGATCTTATGGCATGCGCGGACGGGGCAGAAGATCGCGTCCCTCAAAGCCGAGACGCTCGCAGCCAAACAGTTCGGCAAGATCCTTGACGTGCGCCCGATCGGCAAGATCCGCCGTTATCGCCTGATCACGAACGAGGCCAAGCAGTATGCATTGTTTGATGCCGTGACGGGCTCGCTTTCGGATGTGGCGGATTATCAGGCATCGGAGTGGTCAGACTTGCCTAAAGATATCACGGTGTTTGACGGCGCATTTGTGGTGCATGAAAAGAATCAGTACAGGCTGTATCCGGCAGATGAATCGAAACAGCCGGCGGTTCTCGATATCCGTGGATACAAGCCGCTGAGTGCGCATGAGCTTCAGACGCATGTCGAAAAGTGGTACGGCTACTGCCTGAATGATGAGACGTGCTTTAATCCGAGCGAGGATGTGCCGGATCAGATACGGGGCCTTCCGAGCATCACGCTGGTGGCACCGGATATTTCGCATTCGCCGTCGCTTATGGCTTGGCTGCTGACGGTGTTTGCGTTTGCGATGATGATCGGCGTGATGGTGTGGCGCAAGGGCGTGTTTACGCGCTCCCAGCTGAGCGGCGTGACTTTGTCGCGGGATTCGGTGACATCAGCGGATATCTATGACAGCAAGCATCGTCGCTTTATCTCCGATCGCGACAATCGATTTTTCCTGTGTACGCATTGGCAGAGCCTGCCGATCGTGCGCCTGTTTGTGAGCATCATGCTCGGATTTGTCGTGGGTATCGCGGTGGCGACGCCGTTTTTCTATGATGACAGCGTGCTGACGTTCTTATCGTGGATCGTCGTGCTGGGGATGCCGGTGACTGCCGTGACGTGGATCGCGACCTCGTGGACGTACTGGAACCGGTATTATCTGCTGCGTTTTGGGCGATTGACGGAGGGCAAATGGCTGAATTGTGCGCAGGCAAACCCGAAGATCATCTATGAGCCGGAAGAAGACAAGACGTATGAGATGGCGCGTTATCAGTGGACTCGTGTCGATTTCGTGCCGATCGTGATCTTTGATCCGGCGCGCCCGAATTTTGCGCTGCAATATACGGGCGGATGCAGCCACGAGATCGAGCAGACCGGCAAGCTCAAGGCAGAACCGAAACCCGCATGTTCCTTTGATGCCTATCGCCTTGCGGCTGTCGTTGTGCTTCTCGCGGCGGCAATACTGATGACGCAAACGATCTTTCAGAAGTCGTATCCGAATCCGCTGAGTGCTTGGAAACTCGATTCGATCGCGAATGCGGTTGCGAGCGATGATTCGTCAAAAACTTTCACGATGACCTGCCTGGATGCCTGCGAGCGCGATGACGAGATCTGCTCGCGGCAGTGCCATCAGCGTCAGCTCAGGATCGTGTTTGCGGATGCCGGCATGAAGCTCGAACGCGATCCGGAAATGACGGCTGCGCAGTTTCTGGACACTTACAGGCAGTCGGTGGCCAAAGGGCGCGAGATCCTTTTCGATTCCAAGTCGGACTGCGCCGGGCGCAACGCGGAACTCGCCGCGATATCGCTTTGGCCGGATGAAACGGCATATTCGTTCTGGGGAACGTATGCGGATCCTGAGACGTTTGCTGCATCCGGGCTTGAGGAGATACATGCCGGGCTTGTTGCGGATTATGAGATTCTCAGGCAGCTCTGCGATGAGGATGGCGTGTGCGCCCGTAATTCGGCATCATGTCCTGAACCGCCTCAGTGCGCTGGAAGCATCACGGAACTCAAGACGGAGGTCTGCGCGTTCCTGCATGCGCTGATGATTCCGAAGATTGAAGCACATTAGGATTTAGGATTTAGGCGCGTATTGCCGTTATGATTGAGCAGGTCAATGACTTTCTGCCAGTCTTCGTCAGTTGCGCCTTTCTCCCTCGCGAGTCGAAGCGCGACGCGGCATTTATCCGTTTTCATCACATACTCGGGCAGATCGGGAGAAATGCCGTTTTCACGTCCAGCAGCCGCAAGATCATACATCAGATCAATCTCTTGCTGGGGAAGATTGAGTGCTTTGGGCATTTCATCAAGTTTTTCGCGGTCGGGGGGATAGCGGTTTCCCTTTTCAATGTCGCTCAGATAGGCAGGGGCAATGCCGATGATTGCTGCAAACCGACGCAGCGTGATGTTTGCTGCCTTGCGTTTTTCGCTGATGAATTGTCCAAAGCTGTTCTCCATGTCATGTCTCCTCAGGTTTGCGTGTTCGCGAACCTATGAACTTTCATCTAGGAGAATGCTCGCTTTTTATCAATGATGGTGGCTTCGGACGACCGAGTGTTTGTCGAGCAGCATCTTTTGGATCATGGCTTGCGGGGGATCTTCGAGCAGGAACTGATACCACTGCATTTCGTAGGGGGTCATCTTGACCTTGGCGCTGTTTTTGAGGAGATCCAGGTTGTCACGCGTGATCTTATCGGAGGGATGCTGTGCCAGGCAACGGTTGAGAACGGCGATGGCTTCGTCACGTTTCTTGAGCTGGTTGAGGCACCAGGCGTAAACATTCCAGTAGAGCGGCTCTTTTTTGTTGAATTTGACCGTTTTCTCGAACTGTTCGATCATCTCTTTTTCTTTCTTGTCCTTGTATAGCAGGCAGCCGTACATGCACATCGTCGGGCCTTGCATGGGGAAGCCGTCCTTGAGGTAAGGTTCGGCATCCTTGAAGCGTTTCTGGACATAATAGAGTGAGCCGATCTGGGAATTGATCTGCTGTTTGAGGAAAAAAGCATAATTGTTGTAAGCATAGGCTTTTTTGAATTCAGCAATGCATTTGTCGATAAGATTTCGCTTTGCGAGTTCGGATGGCAAAGACTGAACGTTCATCATCATCGACTGCGCATTGTTCATAATGGCAGAGATTTTTTTCTGAGTCATTCTGTTGAACAGGATGAACGCGACGATGAATACGATGAAGAAAGGCAGGAGACCTGACCAGATGGAATCGAAGATCAGCAGCGAGATGCCCCAGGCGGCGGCTCCTGCCAGAATGCTGAATATGAGGTTGAGCATAGGGAAATGACCTGATTGAAAGAGATCATGCGTTTGTCGGGCATGACCGGATTAGGCGTGATATCAAGGGATTTTTCTGAGCTTTCCGGAGCTGATGATTTTTGCGATGGCCGTGGCTGCGCTATTGAGCGAGGAACGTCCTGGATAGCCGCTCATGACGACGATCCAAGCCTGATTGTAGCGCGGATCGAAGATATAGACGTTATCCGTGAACCAGTCTTCCGAGAAGCCGGGTTTGGAGTAGAACTTGACGCGGTTGTCATTGAAAACCGTAGCGAATCTGTCGACCATTTCGGTGCCTCTGGTCCTGTCGGCGCTTCGCATCGCTCGCCGGAGCACGAGCAGGTCTTCGTGTCTGAGGTTGAAGGATTCGCTTTCGGGGAGCTGTTCCTGGAGCATGAGCCTTCGCGAGGATTCGGCGAGATCCTGCAGGGAAGTGCATGCGCCGGAGCTGCATAAGGCGTTTGCCTTGGAGTTTGCAGCTGGAATTTTCGTCGTTTTCTTGCCTTCGGTGAGGACGATTTCGGGGGATACACGCAGGGACGGGTCTTCGCCGAGAGATTTCCACTTGGTTTGCTCGTAAGCTCTGTTGAGCGCGGTCTGGGCGATGCCGAATTTCCCTGTGAGGATCTCTTTGTGAAGCTTGTCGAAAGAGGCGAGCTGCACGACGCGGTTGTATGCGATGTTGTCGCTGTTGATGATAGCGGCTTCGATGAGCGCGCCGACCGTCGTCGAATACGGCTTTTTGCCGTTGAACGTGACTTTTGCGCGAGAGGTGAAGCCGAGTTCGTCGATGCGCCTGAGGGCTGCGATGGCGGCGAAAATCTTGACGGCAGATGCCGGATTCCAGCCCGAGTTGAGGCTTGATGTGCCCTTGTAATCGAATGCGCGTTCGCGTGTCACGACTTGTCGTGTCTCGTCAAACGTGAGTTCGAGGATGAATGCCATGAATTTCTGAGGCGGCTTGAACCCCTCGGCTGCCATGAGCTTCGGGAGTTCGGTCGTGTTCACGCCGACGCGCTTCCACCATTTGCCACGCGGTGCTGTGGGGACTGGGGCTTCGGCAACAAGCGGCTTTTGTTCCTCTTCTGTACTGTTGCTGCAGTTGGGAATGAGAAGCTTCTGCCCGATCTTGATCTGGTCGTTCGGCATTCGGTTGGCTTTCTGAATCTGAGCGATCGAGCAGCCGTGTTTTTGTGCGATTCTTCCCAGAATATCGCCGGCGACGACGACATAAGTCGTCGCTTCGGCGGCGGCGATCGCCTCTGGGGACGCGTTTTCGGAGTATTTGAGCGGCGTCTGTATGACGGTGTATTTGCCGATCTTGGGGCCGATTGCGCCGGGTGCGACCGGCTGACGGGCGAACGCATACATGGCCGCAGACGATGTGGCGTTGACTTCGGTATTGGGCTGGTCAAGCTGCGCCTTGGGCGCTTTCTTGCTCTTCTTGGGCTTTTCGAGGGCAGGCGCTTGAACGGGATCCGGTTCGTCCGGCGATGCATGCGGGGCAAAATCATCGCTTCCGGGGATGGCAGATGCGTGCTGCGTGATCGTGCGCGACTCTGGCAGCTCTGGCTCCACGGCCTTTTTTCGGCTGTTGACGGTTGCGATGACGATCAGGGCAATACCGATGGCGAAAAGCGCGAAAATGACGTATCCCGTAGAGTTCTTGCGCCTTTTATGGGTTTTAAACAGAAGCTGTGAGTCGCGTCGGTCTAGCATGAAAAATCCAGTAATAATCGCCGTCCAGCCTGAATGCAGGCGGAAAAATTATCTAGCTAAATCATGCGCGGAGTTTTCGCAACTATTAAAGGCATTAAGTCGTTAAGCGTCGGTTGTGGTTCAGCCCATAGGCGTTTTCGGATGTCATGGCGGGCATTGCGGACAGGCGGCAGGCGGTTAGGCAGTCGTTAGCTGCACAGGAATTTTTGCCCTTAAATATTCGACTGCTTATAGGCGCAAAATGGTTGAAACACGCATGATTCGAGGGTGGCTGAATCGTACCATGATCTATAAATAAAAAACGCCCCGAAGCATCGCTCCGGGGCGTTGATTCACGATTTGTGTGGCAGTCATGCGGCTGCCACGACATATCGGCAATCAGAAATCTTCACGAACACCGTGGAAGAGCCCCTTAATTGGGTTGCTGCCGATTTTCGTAGGAACCGCGACTTGCCAGTTGCAACGCATCGACTGCTTACTTCCCTGAACAACCTCATCGGCGCTGTAAACATTTGCATCGGGTTTGCCAATTTGCTGATATTGACTCTGACCATTAGAATAGAGCGAGCAACCATTTGCTGAAAGCTTGAAAACATTAGTTTCGCTCGATTCATTACTCGCGAGCGAGGCTTCGGCAAGTTTATCAAGCTGACCAAGCCCTTGATTACCGCAAGCGAGGCCGGCAATAACTGAGATGACACCGGTTGCCGAGTAGGCATCCGGATAAATCAGGTAAACATACGCTTCGATGAATCTCTCACAATCCTTGCCGGCTTCCGTAATCGAGAGTTGCGGATATGTACCTTCGCCCTCATCTCTGGGCTTGCCAGCTTTTTCCAGACTATAATACTTGGCGATCGGCTGGTAGACGAGCGCATTCATGAATCCCGTGATATAACGATAGCCAGTCGCTCCATCTTTATTCACAAATTTACTGTCGCTGTATCCCATGGCCTTCGGCAAGATTTCGCCGAATACGACAGAATAGAGGATCGTCGCCCACTTGAACGTGAACGGATGCGCGTTGATCTTGAGCAGGCCATCAACACTTTCGCTATCGGAAACAGCCCCCGTCCAGCTGCCATTGACGGATTCGATCTTCATGCCGCTAAGACTCATCGAATTACGGCATGACCCAGGTTTGGTATAAGCATCCTGAATGCAGTGCTGTGAACTGCCCTGCGGTACGTAATTCCACATATATTCGAGGGTCTTGTACTCTTCGGATGCTTTGGTGATCTGCATCTTGTCATTCGAGCTGACGGATTCAATCTTGAACAGACCTCTGAACTGCATATTGCGGACGAGGTCTTCGATATCTCCAGAGAGCGTCGTCAAAATCTGATACCGGGTTTGTTTGCCGTTATCTGCCGATTTGAGAGATTTTTCAATGAGCGGCGTGAGCTGTTTGACTGCAATCTGCTTTGTCGTGTCACTTGTCATGAAGTTGATAACCATCTTCACGATACTATTATCGTTACTGTTTGCAACCGCTTTGAGACGAGAATTTAGATTTACCAATGTAAAGTCAATCAATGTCTCTACGGGCTTTTTGAACAAATCGACGGTGAAATTGACCCAATCGCCTGCTTTCATATCTTCAATGGGCGGCAGGGTCTTGTTAGAAGTCGGGAACGCGCTCGTCAGATCAAAGTTCGCGACGGTGTCATAGTTGCCGATGATATCGAATGGAAGCGCGGTCAGCTCGATGATCTTTGTCTTGTTCGCGTCTGCGGCAGAAATATCGACGCAGCCAACGGCCGTTGCTTCGCCAAAGTCATCTGCTGCGCCCCATGCGATGATCGCTTTATCGTTCTTGGCATCGACATCTTGGATGTTAAACGTGTTCAGGATGTAGGTGTTCGGGTTGCCTGAGATCGTATCCGTCGATTCTTCGCTGTCGTAGTGGGTGGCAGAGAGATACTGCTCATAGCCTTTGTAGGTCGAGCGGATCGAAGCGCACGGTTCATGAAGGATTTTGTAAGCTGTATAGCCGATACCCTCAAAGCGGTTTGCGTTTTCATATTTGAGCTCGAGTTTCATGTCAAAAGTCGTAAGATTGCTAATCGTGACCGGAAGCGTAGCTTTATAATCTTTGCCACTATTGCTCGCTGTCGCAGTAACCGTTGCGGTGCAGTCAGCTTTGAGAACGAGGATGGCGTTGTCGGCTGTGCCGTCATCGCCCGTGCGTTTTGCAGAATTGCTCACCTTTACACAAGTCGGGTCATCGACTGTGAATGTGATTTTCTGGTCCTTGATACCCTTTTTACTGCCGTCTTTGAACGTCACCGTGAAGGCTATTTTGTCTTTCTCGATGTATTCCTTAACAATCGATTCAGGCGTCATGGTGATCGTGGGTGTGCCGACGATCACCGGTTCATCCAGACTGTTGCACACGCCTGCAGAATCGCAGTCATCTATGCAATTGTCTGGGCATTTGCACGTGCCAAATTCATCACATTCATTTTGGCATGTATTAGGACATATACATTCACCTAAATCATTACATCCATTTGCGCAGATATCTTGGCATTTGCTGCAGACGCCCTGATCCGTGAGAATATATCCGGCAGCGCACGATGTGATGATGCACGCACCGTCCTGACAAATGCCTGCCGAGGCAAAGTTTTCCGTGTTACAGTTCAGGCACGCCGTGCCGCAATGCAGGGGATCACTCTTGAACTGGTCTTCTGACAGGCATATCGGTTCTGTGTCAGAGCCGCAATTTATCATGGGTTCATCGCATGTATAGGTGCATTGCCCATGATCGCAGCCAGTCGTTTTGGCAGATGCGCTATCCGAACAGGCTGCACCGCAAGCGCCGCAGTGATTGGGATTGCTGCCGTGAATATCGACGCAGATATTCTGATCATTTTCTGTACAGATGGTCTCATCCTCATTCTGGCACGATGTCAAGATACATTTTCTGTCAATACAATCTTCAAATTCAGAACACGTGATATAATTGCTGCACGATTCATCTGCCCCGCAGAATTTCTTGTCTGTCTGTGGATTGATGCATGAACTGTCGCAGATCACTTCGTCCGGCTGACATTTTGCTTTGCATTCCCCCTGGAGGCAGATCTCATCCTTGCCGCATTGGGTGTTGATGGAACCGCATGCATCATTTGTATCTTCCTCACAGACTGTTCTCTCTTTGTTGTCGCTGTCAAAGAGACTGACCAGATGATATCCGACATTGCATTCTTCGGCGAAACATTCTTTGTTAAAGCAGCTTCCGCTTTTCCAGCCAGCCAGTTTCGTGCAGTCATTGGTGTGTGTGCCGCAATGCGTGACATCATCGGCCTCGCATTTATCTGTAAAAAGATGTTCGGTGGCTCTGCATGCGAGTTCGCACGATCCGGTTTCAGCATTGCATTGTGTGTAATTCTCACATGATTGATGAATTTCCCATTTCTCGGACACGCATTTGGAAAGCTGATTTCCGTCACATTTCCATGTGCCGTTTGTGCATCCGGATTCTCCGGACTCATCCGAGGATTCAGAACATGCACAGGCCATGAGGGCGCTTAAAACCAAGACAAGAGCATTTTTTTTCATATCAAATTTCCTTGATCCAGAGATGAGCCACGATTCACACCCCACAACAGGGCACGAAGTTATAAGTATGTAAAACTAGATCCCTAAAATCAAGATTTTTTACTAAAAAACCGGAAGTCTGGTGCGCGGCCTATGCCTGCGGCATACGGCCTGCGCGCGGCGGCTATTTGGCGTGCGCCAAATACGCCGCCGACTCGCCCGCTATCGCTTGCGCGATACGCGGCGATTATTTCTTGTCTTTTAGTTTGACGATTTCTGCTTTCGAAAGCCCTGTGGCTCTTTCTATGAATGATATATCCATATTCATA
>JAFZFY010000005.1 GCA_017555665.1 Pseudomonadota bacterium
GTCGATGCTTTCGCATCTGCGAGGTCTCTGTCACACAGAGCCTCTTTTTTAGGCTCGCACTTCTGCTTGTTTCTCTCTCTTCTTCGGTTTTCAAATCTGCCGAGGACTCAGTTCTGAGCCCGTCAACGAGGAGCGGCTTATACGCGCACTCAGGCAGAGTGTCAAATTATTTTTTCAATAATTTTTAGGCAGTAGGCAGTAGGCAGTAGGTTGCGCACCTGCGGTTGTGCGCCAAGGCATAACGAGTGTTTTGGCGTGCATTAGGGCTTGAATTTTCAACGGTTTTCATGGTCATCAAGACGACAAATCCGATGTCTTTCAGCTAAGTTCAAGATAAACTCACTACTGCCTACTGCCTACATCTATTGCCTGATGCCCTTAACCTCAATCCCCTAAATTTAAATAATCCCACAAAAAAATCGGAACTTTTTTCCCACGATTGCCACATATCTATACCGAGGACTCGTTCGAGGGCTCAAGACATAACGCGGACAGGATGCGCCCGGCACAGGGATCCCCCGGGCGTTTGTGTTCGCGGCACGTAAAGGCACGCGTGCGCAGGCTGAAGGAAACGACGGCCTGGCAGGGGTGCGCCCGAAGGCGAGTCTTCTGGAGGTGGCGGCGGGGGAGGGGAACCCACATTAATTTTATGGGGTACTATACCCTCTTCCATGTGAACCCACTCGCCAGGGCGCGCACCATACGCGGCCGTATTGCCGACAGGCAATAGGCGCGAACCAAATGCAAAAACGCGCCGTATGCAACGCATAGGCGCGACCAAAGGTGCATCATACGCGCGCCGTATGCAGCGCATAGGCGCGCACCGAGACGTTTAATACCTACAGTCAACGTATGCTTGGACAAGTGCATCGCATGCATCAGGCGAATACGCGGGAACATAATTCATTGGCCCGATCTCAGTGATTGGATCATTATAGGTTCTGATATCATAGCAAGTCTGCGCTGCAATACACGTATAAGCGTTATCCCACTCTTTTGTACATTTAGGTGCCAGCGTGCGCAGAATATCCATCGTCTCCACACAGCCATCGTAGTTTCGATAAACGCCCGTATATGAGCACTCATTTAACATCGCATCGCAATATTTTTTATTTGCATCCGAAGTCGTCACAGTGCTGCCACTCTTGGACTTGCATGTATTCTGATAACAGTATGCGCTTTCACACTGATCATTCGATGTGCAGGCATCCCCAATGTCGAGTTTTGTGGAGCCGCCCCAATTCGGCGAGCGGCAGACTTTCCCCTCATAGCAGTTATTGCTCACGCACTGATCGTCCGCTGTACAGGCCTGGCCATTCCCAACTTTATTGGAGCTTCCGCCCCAGTTCGCAGCTCGACAGACTTTTCCCTCATAGCAGTTGGAGGAAGCGCACTGACTGTCAGATGTACACGCTTTCCCGTTCGCAGTCTTCGCATCCTTCACGCCTGCCGGATTGCAGACACCGGAAACGCAGTTGCCGCTTGCACACTTGTCGTTTCCAGAACAAACGCTTCCGACATCGAGCTTGGCATCCCCGCCCCAATTGGGCGTGCGACAGACCTTCCCCTCATAGCAGTTGTTGCTCTCACACTGCTCGTTCGATGTACAGGCCTGACCGTTCTCGATCTTGGTTCCGGCACTGATGCAAAAGCCATTCTTGCAGCTTTTACTGGAACACTGCGCATCCGATGTGCAGCTGTCACCGATAGCCAGCTTGGAATTCCCGCCCCAGTTGGGCGCACGACAGACCTTCCCCTCATAGCAGTTGTTGCTCGCACACTGCGCATTCGATGTACAAGCCATGCCATTCGGAATGGAACCGCCGCTGCCATCCCTTGCGCGACAGACCTCGTTATCGCAAACGCCGCTCCGACAATCGTCATCGAAAACACACGAACCGCCATCGGGGGTCATCCCGCCTTCATTCGAACATCCGCATAGCCATGTTCCCACCAATAAGCACGCCCATAATGCCCGTCTCATATCTCCCTCCACTATCACGTATTTCTAGCTTTTCCAGATTCAAGCGATGCCTGATATCACTTAATGCTTCTACTCTGAAATTGCCATGCCAACAAGTATTCAATTTACGCCGTGATCTCGCCATTTCGCCACACGCATCCCCGCCATTTTCAATCATTTCGCATATTTTCTGATGCTCGTGTTAGCGGCAGCCCCAGCAAAAGCGTGAAACGCCGCCGCTGAATCCCGGACGCAGCCCCCGCGCCCCCACGCGCCGTAACCCCTGCAGCAAATTACGCTCAGATACCTGCAAATCCGCGCTTTTGGCTGAAAGCGATGCACCGTGTGGCAGACAAAGGGGCCGCCCGATCCAATATGATATCGCGCACGCCCGCCCCTCCCAGATGCCAACAAGGCTTCAAAGCGACAACACGCCTGTGTGACGCGTGCCCCAGTGCCTGGCGAGATTTTTTGAAAGAATCGCGTATCTCGTGCTATAAGAGCGAGCGCAAACGGCAGGCACGGCACACGCCGAGCCTGTTTTGCCCCCTACCCCATACGACATGCCGTGACATCAGTCATGCCCATAGCGGTCAGTCCGGCGTATCGGCGCAGCCGATAGCCGGACTCACGCCGCGTATCTGCCGCAGGCAGATAGCGGCTGCCCCACATCCATCCCCAAACAACCAGACATGCTTCCACTGATCACAGTTCAAAAACTCGGCAAATCATACGGAGCCAAGTGCGTCTTTGAAGATTTGTCGCTCATCATATCCGAACATGAGAAAATCGGCCTGATCGGTCACAACGGCTGCGGCAAATCCACGTTCCTCAAGATCTTAGCCGGTCTGGAATACCATGACGACGGGGAGATCGTGCATCACAAGAAAGTGCACATCGCCTATCTGCCTCAGAACCCGGCATTTTCGGCCACGGACACGCCACGTGCCATCGTGTCTCGCGCGCTTGAACCGAGAAAAGCTAGGATCCATGCATACGAGCGGCTCTGCGAGTCGATCGCGACCACGCAGGATGACGCGGAGCTTGAGCGGCTGAGTCACGAACAGGAACAGCTTCAGGCCGAGATCGAGCAGCACGGCGGCTGGGAAATGGATCATGAGATCGAAGGGATGCTCCGCCGGCTCAGCCTGCCCGATGCCGTCCTTGACCTCCCGATCCACACGCTTTCCGGCGGCCAACAAAGGCGCGTGGCGCTTGCGCGTGTCCTGCTCGAACGTCCGGATGTCCTGCTGCTCGACGAGCCGACCAACCATCTCGACACCATGACGGTCGAATGGCTGGAGAATCTTCTCAAGGATTTTCGGGCCGCGATCATTCTCGTCACGCATGATCGCGCATTCCTCGATGCCATCGCGACACGAATCATTGAGATACATAAAAGCGAGCTGCTCTCGTTTGCAGGGAATTACGTGAATTTTGTCGAGCAGAAAGCCGCGCTGATGGATCTGCGCAAAAAGGAACAGGAAAAATACGCGAACCTTCTTGTCACAGAGCTGGACTGGCTGCACCGCGCCCCGTGCGCGAGAGGCACGAAAGCCCGGGCGCGTATCGAGCGTGTCGCAGAGATCCAGGAAAAAGCCAAGGCGGTGCATGAAAACACGCTCACGATGAGCTTTACAGCGGATGCGCGGCTTGGAAACATCATTATAAACGCCGAAAAGATATCCAAAGCGTTCGACAAGCCGGTCTTTGGCCCGTTCGACTTCACGCTGCGCAAAGACGACTGCTGCGCCGTGATCGGCCCCAACGGATGCGGCAAAACGACGCTGCTCAACGTCCTGACGCGCAAACTTGCGCCCGATACAGGCAGCGTCATTATCGGAAAGAATACACACATCGCCTTCCTGTCACAGCATCGCGAAGAGCTCGATCCCGACGCGACCGTTTATGACTCGCTCGGTTCTGGCGATCATGTCTATATCAATCATGAGGCCGTTCAGAAACGCGGTTTTCTGGCTCGCTTCCTGTTCGACGTGCCTGAACAGTCCAAATACGTGTCTTCACTATCAGGTGGCGAGAAATGCCGTCTCCTGTTTGCGCGCCTGATGTGCACAAACGCAAATCTCCTCGTGCTCGACGAGCCGACGAACGACCTCGATATCGACTCGCTTCAGACGCTCGAAAACGCGCTCGACAATTATGACGGAGCCGTCCTGTTCGTCACACACGACCGTTTCCTGATCAACCGAATCGCCACAGCAGTGCTCGCATTTGACGAGCGAGAACAGACATTCGTGCGCTATGAAGGCGATTACGACTTCTACACGCTCTGCAAGAAAAAGGCGGATGAGGAACGCGCCGCGCGCGATGCCTCCAAAGCAGCCAAAGCCAAACCGATTGCACCGCAGGCACCTGCGGCCCCCAAAAAGCCGAGAAAGCTGACATACAAGGAAGCGGACGAACTCAAGAACATCGAAAACGTCATTCTGGAAGCCGAAACCGAAAAAGAAAATATCGAAGCGGAAATCGCCGATCCAGAAACTTATAAAATACCCAATCGTGCAAAAGAATTAAGTGATATACTCGACAGCGTGAATGCCAGGATCGACGCGCTCTATGAGCGCTGGGAATTCCTGACTGCTGTCGAACAGGGAAAAGTCTTTAGCTGAGGATCTTTTTATGAAACACATTCTGCCACTTGCCCTCCTAGTCGTTCTGAGCATGGGATGCGCTGACGAAAAAATGATCACGACCGACCACTGCCCGGATGATCCGAATAAAACATGGCCCGGTGAATGCGGGTGCGGAAAGATCGAAATCGAAGCACCAGACGGCTCCATCACGTGCCGTGACGCTTCGGATTGCCCCGCAGACTCGATGTGCGACGGGAAATGCGTCAATCTCAAGGAAGACCCCAAAAACTGCGGAAAATGCGGCACCGAGTGCGGCGACAACGAAACCTGTTCCAACTCCGAGTGCAAGCCTGCATGCGAAGGCGATCAGTGCGGCAATGTCTGCGAAAAAGACGGAAAGGCCGTGACATGCGACGAAGGCATGACATGCAAAGACGGCGAATGTCTCTGCGGCGACAAGACGTGCGATGATGGCCAGTTCTGCCAAAATAACGAGTGCCACAGCTGCGTCAATGCCACTTATGATCCAAAGGCCAAAAAATGCATCTGTAATGACGGATGGGTCGATATGATCAATTTCAAAAGCGATTACGACGCATCTGACAAACGCAACAATTACCTGTGCGAACAGAACAGCTGCCTCGACGAATCCCGTATGCAGGTCAATCGTGCCAACAACACATGCGAATGCGTCAACCGAACCGTACTCGTCGACCATGATAACGGCAAATACCAGAAAGCCTGCGAATGCGACGCATCCGCGCACTGGGTGTCCAGCCAGAACACCAACATGTGCGTCTGCGACGCGGATCAATTCTGGGTCGAAAGCGGCGGCATCTGCGTATGCAAATCAGGCTATAAGCTGAACCCGGACACCAACACATGCGTCTGCATTGAGGAAGACGAACGCGGCCAGTGCATGAGGACATGCGATGCTCCCCTTGTCTGGGTGCCAGAAGCCAACGGCTGCGACTGCCCCACCGGCTATACACAGAACAACAAAAAGGAATGCGTCTGCGACATCAACAAAGGCTACGTCTCTGACGAAGCCGGCGGCTGCATGTGCAACGAAGAGGGCGGATGGTTCCTGAACCCGGATACGAATATCTGCATGACAGACTGCAAATCCGAATCTCATTGGGACACGGAACTCAACACATGCGTCTGCGACAATCCCAAAAAAGTGTGGTCTGGTGAAGCGACCGCATGCGTCTGCGACAGCAAAAACGGCTGGAGCCCGAAGGACGACACCGCATGCGTGTGTGACAAATCACGACACTGGACACAGACTGAAGGCAGCGGCAACAACTCATGCAGATGCCTGTCTCCGAGAACCGTCCAGGAAGACGGATACTGCGGATGCAACGCCAATGAAGGCTGGACAGAAGGCGACACCACGAAAAATAACGGCTGCGTATGCGATGAGAAAAAGGGCTTGATGCTGGATAGCAACACATGCAAATGCGACGCAGCCAAAGGATACGTCACCGACAAGGAAAGCGAAGTCAAAGCATGTAAATGCAATACGGAATACGGCTTCTCCGCAGACGAAAACGGCGTCTGCGTGTGCGATCCTGATCGTGTCATCCAGGATGGCAAATGCGCATGCAACAACAGCGTCGGGTTCTATGACAAG
Organism: Pseudomonadota bacterium; assembly: GCA_017555665.1. Taxonomy (GTDB): domain Bacteria; phylum Myxococcota_A; class Bradymonadia; order UBA4248; family UBA4248; genus UBA4248. The sequence continues at coordinate 6,194 of JAFZFY010000005.1, forward strand.
GAAGGCGCCTGCGAATGCAACGCGAGCTTCGGCTTTGCAGCGCCAAGCGAGAACGACAAGTCCGCATGCACCTGTGATGAAGAGAACGGCTTCATCTTGAACGAAGCGCGAAGCGAGTCCGCACCGGATTACTGCATCTGCAAGGAAGACAATCATTTCCTCGACAAATCCGACCCGGCTGCATACAAATGCACCCAATGCCCCGAGAACAGCAAAGTCGCGGATGACAAAACATCCTGTACTTGCCCGGATAACTACCAGTTCGACAAAGAAAAAGTTGCCTGCATCGAGCTCGTTACGCCATAAAACACTGACCGCAGCTGCCCTGCATCGCCAGATGCAGAGCAGCTTGCGAATCACTTTGTTGCACATAAATCTATTCATTCCTCGCCAAATCACAGGCAAATATACCTAAAATCACACATTTGAATTACAAATAAATCACGCATCAAATTACAAATAAATCACACATTCAAATTGCAAATATATCACGCATCAAATTACAGCATTACAAACCAAATCATGCACTCATAATGTTACTGTGCTACTGTTCAGTCTATAGACTTGTCTGAGGTATGGAAGGCATTGCGGACAGGCAGTAGATGGTAGGCAGTAATTAGCCGGACGGGAACTTTTGCCCTGAGGGTATATAAATATTCGACTGCTTACAGGCGCGAAAAGTGTTGAAATGCTCATGATTTAGAGGGCGGCTGAGTAGTAACGTTACTGTTCAGGCTATAAAAGAATTACGAATCAAATCACGGATTGCACATTAAATCACGGATTGCGAATAACGCCCGAATTGCGAATTGCGAACAATTTAATTACGCATCCCGAATTGCGAACAATTCAATTACGCATCCCGAATTGCGAATGAAAGCACGCATTAAGAATTACGATTTTTTTACTTGCCACGCTCAAAACGGTGCCTACTCTACGCGCTCTGTTGAAACGGGGATACCGTTTTGCATTCGAGTCATCAATTGCCCCTTTCGATACACGGGGATTGCCGGGAACCGCATTCCCGGGCTCAATAGCCAGGAGGATTTTATGGAACGTTTTGAATTTCGGTCTGAAACAAAAGAGCTTCTTCAGCTGATGGCGCATTCTCTCTATTCGAGCAAAGACGTTTTCCTTCGTGAACTCGTCTCCAATGCTTCCGACGCCCTCGATCGCCGCCGTTTCGAAGCTCTGACCGACCCTTCAAAGCTCGCAGAAGGCGAAAAACTCGAAATCAAGATCTACGCCGACAAAGCCGCCCACACGCTCACCATCGAAGACAACGGCGACGGCATGACCAAAGAGGATATGATCAATAACCTCGGCACGATCGCGCACTCCGGCACAAAAGCATTCGTCGAACAGCTCAAAGCCGCTGAAAATCAAGACCAGGCCAACAACCTCATCGGCCAGTTCGGTGTCGGCTTCTATTCGGCATTCATCGTCGCCGACAATGTCACCGTCACGAGCAAACGCGTCGGACAAGACAAAGCCTTCACGTTCCGCTCCACTGGCGATGGCTCCTATACAATTGAAGATGCCGAAAAAGATACCGTCGGCACAAAGATCACCCTCGAGCTCCGCAAATCCGACGAAGAAGATCAGCTCTCCGATTTCACAGATGACTATGTCATCAAGAGCACGATCAAGAAATACAGCGATTTCGTCCAGTACCCAGTCATGGTCGAATGCGAGCACAAGCATCACCGCGAAGGCGTCGAAGAAGCCGAAGGCCACGACTCAAGCACCTGCAACGACCCGACGCACATGGTCACAGAAAAAGCCTGGGAACAGGCCAACTCCATGAAGGCCATCTGGCTCAAAAATGCGTCCGAAGTCACTGACGAAGAATATAACGAATTCTACAAACATATCACCTACGACTGGACCGATCCCCTCTTCCGACTCGTGGTCAAAGCCGAAGGCACCATGGAATATCGCGGCCTCCTCTTCATCCCAGAGCGCGCCCCCTATGACATGAACTACCGCGATGCCAAATACGGCCTCCGCCTCCACGCGCAGCACGTCCTCATCATGGAACAGTGCGCCGAACTCCTCCCCGATTATCTCCGCTTCGTCAAAGGCGTCATCGACTCCTCAGACCTCAGCCTCAATATCTCCCGCGAGATCCTTCAGAAAGATAGAAGCATCTCCACCATTAAAAAACATATCACCAAAAAAATCCTCGACCTCCTCCAGAACACCGCCGAGAACGATCCCGACAAATATTATAAATTCTGGCAGACCTATTCGCGCCTCATCAAAGAAGGTGCCGCGAGCGACTACGACAACAAAGACAAACTCATGAAACTCATGAAGTTCCAGTCCACGTTCACGCTCACCGAAGAAGATAAAAAGGATGATAAATCTGAAGATAAAAAAGATGATAAAAAAGTCATCCTCACTTCCTTTGATGAATATATCAAACGTATGCCGTCCGATCAGACCGATATCTACGCGATCACCGGCGAATCCCTCGAAGTCGTCAAAAACAGCCCGCACCTCGAAGCCTTCAACCAGAAAGGTTACGAAGTCCTCTATCTCGTCGATCCCTACGATGAGATCCTCTTCAGCCAAATCACCAATTATAATGATAAGAAAATCGTCTTCATCGGCCGCGGCGAAGTCGAACTCGGCAGCGACGAAGAAAAGAAAGCCAAACGCGAAAAACTCGAAGCACAGCAGAAAGACTACAGCAGCCTGATCGAAAAACTCAAATCGAGCCTCGCTGACGAAGTTGAAAACGTCCGCCTCTCCAGCCGCCTCACGACATCCCCGGCATGCCTCGTCGGCCTCGACGGCGACGTCAGCCCGCACCTCCAGCGCATCATCTCAAAAATGGGCAACACCGATATGCCCATCAGCAAGCGCATCCTCGAGATCAACCCCAACCATCCGCTCCTCGTCAAACTTCAGGCGAAGCTCTCCGCAAACGCCGATGACCCCATCGTCGCAAAATACGCGCAGCTCCTCTTTGCACAGTCACTACTCGCCGAAGGCTCGCCGCTTCCCGACCCCGTCGAATATACAAAACTCGTCACCGAGCTGATGGTCGATTCACTCTAATTTATATATCCTTTATATCTCTTCTGGGCGCCGCTATGGCCTTACGGCCATACGCGCCGCTTTCGCGCGGCCTATCGTTCCCACGATACGGCCGCGCCTTTAATTTTCCCCATCAAGTACGTCTTCCTCTCAGGTACACTCATAGCCACTATTATTTACAGCTAGCCGCTTTACCATAAGAATTTGTAGGATTATATTGCGTCCATGCCTTTATAATCTTACATAAATTCTCATTTGATATACCAGAATAATAAAACATATTCTCAACATTACATCCATCTGCAAGTTTCCACATACTGATATTCTGATTAAACTTATATGTTGATTGAAACATTACTGATGTCTTACTCACATGAGACATATCCCACTTATCAAGTGGCTGATTAAATTTTTTTGCACCGCTGAACGTTGAATTTGTATTTTCGACTTTGGATGTATCCCAACTGTTTAGCGGCTGATTAAACTCGCCTGCATTCCAAAATACCCCGACCAGTTTTGTCACTTGAGACACATCCCATCTATCAAGTGGCTGATTAAATTTGCTTGCATTGGTAAACATGCAATACAAATCAGTGACATGAGAGATATCCCAATTCTCAACGGGATAATTCATTTGGCTCGCTCCACAAAAAACACCTTTCAGCGAACTCATCTTGCTCGCATCAGGAATATCAACCTGCGACAGCTTGGTCAGATTTTCCGCAAGCGCAAATGCAAACTCGCCAATTCCTACAGGCCCAAATGCTTTGACTTCCTTGAGCTTACTTGAACTTTGATTAGAGGAGTCACCTTCGCCAGGAAGACATCCCTGCGTGCCATCTATTGATGTCGGCCAAGAAAAACCATCATATTGACCTTTAATCTTGATTGTATATTCGCCTTTTTTTGAATATTTATGCGTAATATTTTCTTTAGTATCTAACACAGCATTAAGATCAGAGTTGTCACCCCAATCAATCGTACAATTCACAGCACTCGCACTTTTAACCGGAAGCGTCAGCTTTTCATTATCTTTAGAAATCTCCCACACTGTCACAAAGCTATCCGGCGCACAACGCCCATCCGACCTACAGATATAGTGATAATCCTTATCATCCACGCATTGTTCATCTCGAGTGCACTTTGTCGAACACTTATACCCCATAAAACTGTCGCAAAATCCTTCATCACTGCCACTTGCACAGTCCGCATGCTTAAAACATAATTTGTTCTGATTACTTGCTGTTTCATACTGATCATCTAAGTGATTGTTATTCTTATCTTTGGGCAAACAATTCCCATAGCTACAATAAAAACCAACCTCACAATTGACATCCTTACAGAGATTCACACATTCCGGATTATTCTCCACAACCTTGCACTTCTCATTTTCTCCATTACACTCAACATTGATGCAGCTAGCCTCACAATCGCCATTTGCATCACACTTCCCATTGCATTTGCTCAAACATTTGCAAAGCCCCGTATTCGAATCACACGTAGATCCCTCTACGCACGCCTGATCGCACGCACACTTATTCCCCGTTTCGGCATCACACTGATTGGTCATACACCCAGACACACACATACATTCACCTTTGATATTACATCCATGATCACACTTATCAGAACATTTGCATGCCCCATTCTCATCCACACCGAACTTGCATCCTTCTGATGCTTTGCACGAACCGTCATCATTACAGCCGTTGATACAGTTACCAGGGCAGGAACAGCGATTATCGATATCACAGCCTTTCTTACAGTTGTCTGGACAACAAGCCTTGCCGCTCTGATCACACCCATTCACACAGCCTTTAGGACAAAGACACAACCCCGAAGCATCACAACCATTTTGACAATTATCCTTGCAACAAGTCTCACCAGTCGAATTACACCCATTGGTGCACGACATGTCACACTTACACGAACCGTTCTCGTTACAGCCGTTCACACACGCCTCAGAGCAAATACAGGCACCATTTTCCGCCACACCATTCACACAGCCTTCTGTCTTTTTACACGATCCATCAGTCTCACAGCCATTCACACACGTTCCTGGGCATGTGCATGTACCATCATCATTTGTGCCGTTGCGACACCCATCAGCCGTCTTACATCTGCCATCGATTTCATAACAGCCATATACACATTTATCAGAACAAGTGCATGTGCCATCATCCCCGCAACCATTCACACACTCAGGACATTTACACGATCCATTCTCATTCACACCATTCACACAATTTTCTGATTTTATA
>JAFZFY010000042.1 GCA_017555665.1 Pseudomonadota bacterium
CAAACCCGACGCCGCTGAGCCCTGCCGCGAAGCCTGCGCCCGTGCCGAATGCGTCGCCTTCTGCCGTTTCTGGCATGAAATCGAGCGCGTCGCCGAGACCGGCTGTTGAGCCGAAAAGACTTTCCATGTCGTGAAGTTTGGCGCCGCCAAGCGCCGCCTGGATGCCGACGGGCTTGTCGACTTTGTTGAGATTCGCGAGATCGGTTTTGGTGTCGTCGATCTTCGGCCGGTCAAAGTCTTTCATGGCATCATCGACGATCACGTTGTCGACATCTTCAATGACCGGGGCTTCTTCCTTTTCCTCTTCCTGACGCTCGCTGATGTCGCTGATCAGCTCGACCCAGCGCGTTTCGAGGCCCTTGACGTGCACGGATTCGGTCGGGTCGGAAGCGAGGCTTGTGAGCAGAATGAGCGCGGAGTGGAGCGCGAAACTGAGGACAAGGGCGCGTGCGACAGGGCTTTCAAGGGCTTGCGAGAGCGTGAGGACGGGCGATCCCGCGATGAAGGGCGGTAACTCTCCCGACTTGTAACAGAGGACGAAATCGAGGCCAGGGGCGAGGTTGAGGATCAGCCAGTCGTCTTCGCAGAACTCGAATGTTTCCACGTCACCGCTCTGTGTGCCGTTGCGCGGCGTGCCGACCGGGTAGATCTTGCCCGCGACCGAAAGGCTGGCGAGCATGTCGGGACGAAGCCTGACGACGTTTTTTTCAAATACGGTATAGGTTGACGATATGGCCGGAATATCGACGAAAAAGTCAGTATTATGGGCGTTTCCGAGGGTCACTTTCGAGCCGGTGATCGTCTTTTCGGAAAGAATTTTCTGATGATAGATCAAAGAGGCATAGAGCGATTTTTTCATGGCTGTCTCAAGAAATCATGCTTTTGTCGCGAATGCGCCGTATGCGGCACAGTCCGAAGAGGGCGCAGCATACCATAAACAGAAGCGTAAGTCGCGGGCTGTTGTGCCGAATTGCGTAAAGCCGCGATGCCGAGCAGCCGTCTTCGGGCGGGTCGAGTGTTTCGCGGATCCACGGGGTGAAATCGGCCACGGAAGTCGTGACGGCATACGTGGCGCAGTCGCTGTCGCCGAGCGCGACGACACCGATGATCGCATAAGCCTCATTTTCCTTGATGAGCACGGGGCCGCCGGAATCGCCGAGACATGCACCGCCTTTTTCCTGATCGTGAAAGAAGCTGCCGGGTGGGATGATGTATCGGTCGCCGAGCGGTGTTTCGATGCCGCAGGCGTTGTCTGTCGTCTTGGCGCAGTATTTTTGAATGAAGCCTTCGGCAACGTTCCGCTGCCCGTCCGTGCCGTTTTCGGTGAGGCCGTAGCCGACGAATTCCACGCGTTGCGAACGATAGGCGAGCAGGGGAAGCCGTGACGGATCCTCGAACAGGGGGATCGGTTCGGTTTCGGGAATCGGCGTTTCGAGAAAGACGATGGCGAGATCGTTCTGGGGCTTGAGCGGCGTATAGTCGGGATGCAGGCTGATATGCGAGATAATATGGCAGTCCGCAATGTCGGGTGTTTCTGCGTTTTCACCCGTAATGACCTGAATTTGCTTGTTTTTATGGAACTTTGAAAACTCGAAATCGTCTGTATCAGTGACACAATGGGCGGCCGTGAGGATGGCATCCTCGCGAATGAGCGTGCCCGTGCAATAGGTGTAGTAATGGCTGTCGGCGCGGATGGAGAGCGAGACGACTGCCCCGTAATATTCGTCAGTTGCGGGCTGGCCGTTTATAATGGGCATCTGCGCGGTCGAGAAGCCGCCTGCATCGGAACATGCGGTGAGGCTGATCGCGAGTGCTGCAAGGCAGAATTTGGCGAGTATTTGAGACATATCGAGGTGAGTGATGATCGGGTTGCTGTCGGTAGGCATAGGCGGCGCGCTTGGCGCGATGCTTCGTTACGGCATATCGAAGATACCATTTTTGAGTGCGTCTGTGTTTCCTTGGATGACGTTTGTTGCGAATCTTTTGGGGGCGATCCTGATCGGCGTGATCGCCGGGTTGACGATGCATCATGCGCGGCTTGGGCCGAACCAGATCCTGTTGCTGAAGACCGGATTTTGCGGGGGTCTGACGACATTTTCGACGTTTTCAGTCGAGGCGTTTGGTCTGCTCGAATCGGGACGCTGGGGCATCGGGAGCGCGTATATGCTAGCGAGTGTGGCGGTTTGCCTGCTGGGTGTGTTTATTGGTCGCGCGGCGGCTTTGAAATTCGTTTCGTAGCGAATCTGGGACCGTATGGGGGTGCGCATGTGGCGGCGGCCTATTGGCGTTGCCAATACGTCCGCCGTGCGCCGTCTATTGGCTTTGCCAATACGCCGGCGCGTCATTTTTTTGACGCTTCGCGCGCATGCTCTATGATTTCGCGCGCGGCCGGAGCATTCGATCGCTCCAGTGCTCTCAGCGTGTGATGCGCGATTTCTGGGGATCTGTCCTGTGCCGTGAGCGCGAGCGACGTGACGGCGTTATCCGCGACGATGGGATCTGAAGCATTTTGGGCGATGAGCCCCAGCGCGCGTATCGCCGCGATCTTTACCGCCGTGTCGTTGTCAAACATCTCGCTGGATGCGAATGTCGCGATGGCTTGCGAATTTTTTTCGTTCATGAGCCACGGCAAGGCGTGGAGCGCGGCGATCTTGAGGTCGGCTTCGCGTTCTGTTCTGGAGAGTATCTCTTTGACGAATGGCGGTGTCACGGTTTCGGGGGATAGTCGCTGGAAGCGCGATATCAGGATCTGGACGACGGCGGCATCTGTATCTTTGAGCAGGGAGGTACGGAGCGCGTCGGCATCGCTTCCGGCAAAGCCGACCGCAAAGGCGATGTCGGTCCGGACGGATGCTTTTTCGTGATAGAGGTCTTTGGTGAGGACGGGGAGCGATGCGGTCGGCTCGGCTTTGGCAAGCGCGATCAGCGCCGCGCCTCGGAGCTGGGCATTCGTGGAAAGCTTGGCGGGATCCGGCTTTGATAGCGTGTCTCGCAGGGTGGCGGCGCGTTTTTCGAGATCTGTTTTGGGGGATTTTAGGTCGTAGCCTGAGTTTGCTAGGCGCTCGGTCAGGAGCGGGAGAAATTTGCTGAATCCGGGTTGTGCGGCTGCCGTGATCAGCGTCTGTGGGAGAACCTCGTCGTTCTGTGGCGCGTTTTCGAGTGTCTGTGCGCACATGAACTGAATGGCGGTATGCGGGCTCACGAGGCCGCGCACAAAAGCCCGTGGCTGTGGCTTGGATGCGGCAGCGAGGTCATCGTATGCGTCGAAGGCTTCTGTCGTGTTTGGGCTTTGCAACAGAAGGCTCTGTGCCGCCGTGTATAGGGCTGTATCTCGGCTTTGTTTGGACAAGATCGCCAGTGAAACGGCGCGCGGATTGTCTCCGAAAGGCACCTGCCATAGCCAGTCCAGAAGCGCGTTTGTGTCGGATCTCGCGCTCAGTATGCCGGCGAGTTGTGCGGCATTTTCAGGCGATGTGTCTGCCATGATGGCGGCGAGATTTTGTATCACGCCGTCGTAATGCTTGGAGGCTTCAAGTGTCTGTATGGCGCGTGAGAAATTTGCGGCATTTTTAGAGCGAAGCAGGACGAGCATGGCCTCGTTTTGGAGCGATGGGTCGTCTGCCGAGAGCATGGCAAGCGCGTATATTTCCTGTTGCGGCGAGTTTTTCTGCAGGATGGCTTTCATCTGGGCGTGTATGGCCGTATCACGCGTGTGCGCGAGAGCGGTCATGGCCGCACTCGTGGCGGCTGGCGTGTCGAGCGCTTTGGCGACACGCTTTTCTGCATTGGGGAATTTGTGCGCGATATAGCCCTGCATGGCTCCGGTCTTGACGAAAACATTGGGGTCGTCAAAGGCTTTTTCGATGGCTTTGATCAGCGCTTTGTCTTGGTTTTTCAGGCTTTGCGTGAAGGCATCCGGCGTCATATAGGTGTCATCGACCTGGATGAGCGCGGGCGCGTCGATCTTGTGCGCGTTGAGTGCCTGCCAGAGCGGAATGATCGGCATGAAGTAGGCGAGCTGCGCGTCTGCGGATGGCACGGCGCGTCCGTCGCATTGAAAGACGGGCATCTTGTGACCATTGGCCGTCAGGGAACGCGTGACCTCGGCGGATATGATCGAGGCATAGGCGCATTTGCTGGCATCGATCGTGACCGTATTCCTGGATCTGTCGTATGTCGTGCTGCCGTATGTCGGCATCTTTTTACGCCGCAAGGTCTCGAAAATCGTATCGGGCGTGTTGTCGTTCAAGGATTCGATGCTGGGAACGATCGCCCATTCGGCAGGCTGAAGGGCTGTGCGCGTATAGCTGTACAGGACGATATCCTCGGCAGAGGCTTGTCCGGTAAGGCATAGCGCGACAAATAATGCGGCGGCAGACAGACGGTATTTCATAGGAACCTTGACTGAATTTTGAGATCAAAAGGGCATTGGAGAACCCACATCATAGGCTCATGCAAGTGCATGATACAAGCGCTTGTCGATGGATGAACGCAAATGCCTGTCAAATTCATTTCGACGATGACACGGATGTGTCACGGCACGCATTATTAAAACGGAAAGCCTCTGTTCTACAAGCGTGGATATGCGTGTTGTGGTCATGGGTGAACTGCCACTCGCTTCGTCCCCTTGGGTTCACCTTGCTCATTTGTAATCAGCCCTTTCTTTATTTTGGGGCGTGGGCTGTTGTGCCCATAGGCGCGATGGGCGTTGAAACGCGCGTGATTTAGAGGGCGGCTGAATGCAACGCCTTGCTGAATTGTAACGGTGCTACTGATTGCATTTTATTGATTTCTGTGCGAAAGTTCGCCCGTTTTTTTGCCCTGTGTAGGGCAGTTCTTGAATCATGATCGAAAAAAGGAAAACGTATGGAAGACGATATGGAGTTGACGATCCGCGAGATGATGGAACAGATCGGCGGAATCGATAAGTTTCAGAGCAATCCAATGGCATTTATCGGTGAAGTGTTCAAGCATCCCGACCTGCTGAGCAAGATTGACAAGCTCGCGAAGACCCCGGAAATGCAGAAGCAGATTCAGGAAAGCATGAATAACCCGATGTTTCGGCAGATCGTCGGCAATAATCCGCTTCTCTCGAATATGATGAGCGACTATCAGAAGCGTCAGTACGGTGCGCCGGATGATGACGATGTGGTGGATGCCGAAGCGGATGCGCTCGACGCGGATGGTCTGGGCGAACCTGTCGTGCAGGGGTATGATTTCAATATTCCCGGCTGGAAACCCGTGGATTGGCTCAACCCGATGAGCATGATGCCGTTCTATGTGCCTCAGGAAGAAGAGAAGCGCATTCGTTTTTCCAAAATACTCGATGAACTTCCCGAAGAGTGCCGTGAGCGTGTGGAGATCATTGCCGAGAAGCGCCTTCAGAAACACATGGATGCGTCGCAGCTCGAACGATTGGAAGAGTTTGCAGCGAGATATTTCCTTGAGCCGATGGATCTGATGGCATCGACGGGATTTTTGGGCGAAGTGTGTTATTGTGCGACGCTGATCATGCCGGATGACGATTTGTGCGATCTGGCAAAAGCTGCGCTTGCAAGCCTTCACAACCGTTCCGGTTACCCGGTAGCAAGCTATCTGCTCCAGAATGTTCTTTATCTCGATTCGTTTGATGATATCGAGCAGAAGGACTGGGAGAACCTTGTCTGGTCGTTGAGCGGCAATCCGGTGCCAGGCAGGGACGGCAACTTCATCGCCACATGGGAAGATGTCAATCTCATTACGGAGATCGCGGCAGAAAACCTTGAGGATGATCCCGAACTTTATCTCGGCCTTTGCCTCGGCCTGATCAATTGGAATGCGCTCGTGATCGACGGGATTCAGTCACCGCTTTTGACGCTCCTCGGCAATGCGCACAACAAAGTTGCGGTCCGCGATCTGCTTCTCAAGAGCCTTGAAGGGCGTAAGATCTATGCGCAATCCGTTCTTTCGATGCGTTCATCGATTCGCCGCAGCGTGATTGATTTTATCATTGAGACGGATGGTGTGACGGCGCTTCGCGAAGTGGCTGCCAATCTTGAAGAGGATCAGAACGAGCTCGCGGAGATGATCTCGCTTCAGATGGCCATGCATCACGTGTAATGCTTCGATAAGCCGGGATGCCGATCGCGTCCCGGCAAAATGTCGTGTTGGATGGGGCAGTTGTTGTATTTGCAGTGAGATCTGCCCCAGAATTCAGCCGTGTATCAAGTTATTTGGCCTGTTTGGGGCAGGTATTGCGCATGCCTGTTTGGGCCAGACTGCAATTTTTGCACGTGTCTTGGAAATCTTCATCGCCCTGATGCGCCGTGCAGAAGAGTTTGCACACATGGTGGTTGTCAGCCATGCTGTACCAGAAGCATGCGCGTTCGGCATTTTTTTGAATATCGCCGCCGTGCTCGTAGTTGAGAGCGAGCATTGTCTGCGCCGTGAGGTCGTTGTGATGTGCGGCATACACGAGATATCTGAGGCGTTCTGCAGGCTGTGTTTTGAGGTTGAGGAATGTATTGCCTGCATAGAGCACGGCGAGCTGGAAGGCCGTGGAATAGCCGATATACGGGCGTTCCACGGGGTAATCGTCACCGTGTTCAAGGGCGGTTTTGTAACATC
>JAFZFY010000043.1 GCA_017555665.1 Pseudomonadota bacterium
ATACAGATTCCCAGCTTTGATACAAAAGCGTTATCAAATGCTTTGGTGACCGCAGATGTTGAAACGGTGGAACGGGAATTCCGGCTTGCGCTTAAAGGTAGTGTAAGCGTATTTGATTATAATGAAGCGTTTTATCACGGCATGACAGTGGGGCTGTTGCGGACGGTTTCAGAGGTACATTCCAATGATGAATATGGCGAGGGACGGCCGGATGTCGTGACGGTCATCGGGGAAACGGGCATTATCCTTGAAATTAAGTGTGTCACGCCCAAAGCATTGGTCGCAGCTGGGATTAAAGATAATGACCGCTCAAGGATTAAAGATTTGATGGCATCAAAACTGGATGAAGCTGTCAAACAGATTCGTGAAAATGAATATGTCGAAGCTGTCCTTGATGACGAGCCCGCAGCCCGCACGGTGAAGTCATATGCCGTATGTTTTTGCCGCAAATGGTGTATGGCGCGCTTGGTTGAGTAGGCGGCGCTATGCGCTTTTGGCGGCTATTTCATACGCCGCCTCGCGTATTGTTGAGAACTTTCCATTGTAATCATAGCTATCTGATGATTTCTGTTATGAACTTTCTGAGGGAAAGTGATCATCTGAAGCATATTGTTATGTTTTTTGAGGGAAAGTTCGCATCAGGCTTCTCTTCTGTTGGGAGAGAAGCCCCGGATGTGAAAGCGGATGAAAGAATCCTTAGCGGCATGATTTTTTATCTGTGGCGCAATAATTCAGTTTTTGTTCGGATGTGAGGCAGGCTTTTGGGGATGTCCAGAAACCGTTTTTGCAGGTCAGTGTGGCATTGACTGCGGCTTCAGACGCATAGACAAAGTTTTTGTTTAACAGCTCGTTGCAGGTCACATCGTCGGGGTCTTTGATGGCGTAGTATAGGCAGTTATACATATCGCCATGTTCGTCAAAATCGCAGAAAGAGAAATAGCTCTCAAATGTGGAGATAGATTTGATGCGCGTTGCGAAGTCGATCATGATGTTGCGCACCATGCTGCATTGCCGTTCTTCGGTGAAATGCGTTTTCCACGTCTTGTAATTGACGCATATCGTGTCATTATCGACACATTCCACGCATTTTTTGCCCGAAGCATCGCAGAATGTCGGAGCGGGGCATGGTTCTTCGTGCCACAAGCCATCAATGCATGCAAAGGATGTGGCGACGCCCTCGATATCCTCGCATTTGACATCGCCATTTCTGCATTCACCGCAGCGTTTTTGGGCAGGCGCGCAAGATGTTGTCTCGCATGTTGTCTCTTTGACATAAACGCCGTTGATGCAGACGCTTTCATAACCCTGCTCGGCTCTGCACACGACATCATCGTTGAGGCATTCGCCACATTTGCCGTTCGGGCCGCATGAAACATTTTCGCACGGTGTTGCCTGCCAGTTTCCATGATCGCAGGTGCTGTATAAGGCTTTGCCCTCGATATCGTCGCACTTGTAATCGCCGGTATTGCATCCGCAAGCAGTCCCTTCTGGATTGCAGACACCGCGTTCACATGCGGTATTTTGCCATCTCCCATCAGAACAGGTCCGCATCATGGCTGTGCCATTCACGTTTTCGCAGACTGAGGTATCGGCAGTGCATTCTGCGCAGATTGTTTTTGCCTGGTCGCAACCGAGATCGCAGGTTTTTAAATCATGCCAAGAACCCTCGGACTGACATACCTGTTGTTTGAATGTGTCGGCATCTTCAATGCAGCGCGTGGAAGATGCTTCGCATCCGCAGTCAGTGCCAGCTTGATTGCAGATCGGCTGCGGGCACTGGCGGATATGCATATGTTCGGATTGCGTGGCATAAACATAAGCATGTTTTTCATTTTCGTCTTCTATGATCACACAGGTTTCGGGCATCTGCTCGTTCTGCGCGATTGCACAGCTTAGATTGCTGTTATCATTTTTGCAGAAAACGTTCTCAGCACATGCTGTTCCATTGCATAGGCATAAGCTGTTGGCAAATATGCCGCCTGAAGTTTCGCATAGGAGCTTGCGGGCGCTGTCTGTAGTCTGGCTTTCTGCAGGCGGATTGTCTGTGGTTTCGTCGTTGCAACTGCAAAACATCGCGACTGTTGCCAAACATATTGCTGTAATTATGTATTTTCTCATGTTTATGCCCTTTTATATTAGTATGGCTTGGTTATTCGGACTGTATTGAATTCAGCCCTTTGTGCTGATAACATAAACTTGTGTACACTTCAAACTCTTATGCTTTCTGATGGTGTGTACATGAATATATATTTTCATTTTGAGTGTAAAAGTAATTCATGTGTATCGTATGCGATTTTTTTAACGGCAATGGCTTTGGGGAAAATACTCGCTATATGGTATGCAGATTTAGGGGGAAATGCTGATTACGCGTGGTTAAGCGCTTTGTCTTTTGGGTATGCTATGCCATCATCGCGGTTTGGATACACAAGAGTTCATATCCAAGCCATCCATTATGCGATGCCGCTTAGAAACATGATTTATGATGCGCTGTCCTTGCTTGCGCGGGTGCGGATGAAGCAGGCGGAGCATCTTCAGAACAATGATCTTCAGGATGCCGATGAATTACTGTCAAGGTTTTCCAGAACAGACAGGATTGATCCCGTTGTCACTCTTGTCATTTACGATGGTTTAAACCCTCATTGATGAGGCAGAGCAGGGGAGGGGATAAGCCGCCGTATGCGCTGCCGGCGCATAGGCGGCTTGAGGGGCGGCGTATCGGGCGAAGCCCGATAGCCGGCATAAAAAAAGCGCAGGTGTATCGGCCCGAAGGCCGATAGCCTGCGCCCGGAGAAGGACAGTATATAAACGCCATATTTGGCGGGATAGTCAGGATTGAAGCGCCTGCGCATCGGCCCGGAAGCCGGCACGTAGACGCCCCGGAGAAGGACAGTGTCAACCGCAGCAGTTTGATTTCCGGGATTTCTTTTGCACTTTGGGGTTGCTGCAGAGCGCCTTGCCCCCATTGTATTTCGCGAACGGGCAGCAGTCGCACTTGTGTCCGCAGCCGCCGGTCGGATCGGTGCTCAGGTGCTTATATTTTTTGTACAGCGTGAGGACTGTATATATAAGCGCGGCAATGACGAGCACTGCTACAATGATATAATCGAGCATGGCTTGAAATCCTTTCTGAAGGGCCGGAGCCCTTCAGGCTAGATGAAGAAATGACCGATGAAGTAAACGATGGCGGAGATGAGCCAGGCCAGGATGAACATGCCGAAGAATTGTGCGACGGCGACCTTCCAGGAGTTCGACTCGCGCTTGATGACCGCGAGTGACGCGATGCATGGCGAGGTGAGGAGCATGAAGATGATCAAGCAGATGCCTTGGAGGAAGTTGTACTGATGCTGGAGTGTGCTTCTGAGTGATCCTGCGGCTTCGTCTTCCTTGTCATCGACATTGATTTCTGAGCCAAGCGAATAGACAATGCCCATCTGTGAGACGAAAACTTCCTTTGCTGCGAGTGAGCCGAGGACGGCCGTGGAGACTTTCCAGTCGAAGCCGAGCGGTGCGAAGATCGGCTGGATTGCCTTGCCAACCGTTGCCATATAGGAGTCTTCGAGCTGTTTTTCGGCCTTGGCATTTTCGACGAGCTTGTTGAGCGCTTCGTTTTGGTTGCAAAGTTCGTTGTCGGCGAAGAGCGCGGGATCTTTAGCTTTGAGTTCTTCGATGTATTTTTCTTCCTGAGCCTTGACGGCCTCTTTCTGCTTGTCGTCGAGATTATCGCCGAGTTTCTTGTCTTCTTTGTATTTTTTCATCTGCGCATAGATTTGCTTGTCGAAATCGCAAGCGGGCGCGGCAGGATCTGCTTCTTCTTCGTCTTTCTTTTCGTCTTTGGCTTCGTCTTTCTTTTCGTCGTCAGCCTGCGCGAGCTCGGGATGATTTTTCAGATACTGAGAAGCGTCGGCATAGATTTCGGGATTTGCCTGCTGGACCTGCGCGGTGACGGCAGCTTCTTCTTCCTCATTAAGCGTCGGGAAGGAGGAAGCCCACCAGAGCAGGATGGAGAGCGCGAGGATGATAGTGCCGGCTTTTTTGAGGTATAGCCAGCCGCGTTCCCACATGTGCATGAAGACGGCGCGGAGCGTCGGCATGCGGTAGGGGGGCAGTTCCATGACGAAAGGCTCTTCCTGGCCTTTGAATACGGTCTTTCGGAGCGCGAGTGCGACACAGAGGCCGACGAGTGCGCCGCCGAAATAGATGCAGAACAGAGCGACGGCTTGTGTCGTCGGGGTGAGGAAGAATACGGGGACGAGCAATGCCCAGATGGGGACGCGCGCGCCACAGCTGATGAACGGCACGATCAGCATGGTGGTGAGGCGTTCCTTTTCGCCGGCGATTGTTCGCGTGGCCATGATGCCGGGCACAGAGCAGCCCATGCCAGTGATGAGCGGGATGAACGAGCGGCCGTGCAGGCCGAATTTGTGCATGACCTTGTCGACGAGGAAGGCAGCGCGCGCCATATAGCCGGTGTCTTCGAGGAACGAGAGGCCGACGAAGAGAATGAGGATATTGGGGAGGAAAACAAGGACGCCGCCGACACCGCCGATGATGCCGTCGCCCAAGAGGCTTGCGAGGAGCGGGTGGTTCTTGCCAAGGCCCGATGCGATGAGTCCTTTGAGCGCGTCAAATCCAGCGCTGATCCAGTCCATGGGGTATTGACCGAGCGTGAAGGTCATCCAGAACAGTACGAATATGATGATGAGGAAGATGGGGATGCCGAGGAAGGGGTGCGCGAGGATGGAATCGATGCGGTCGCTTGTTTCGCGGGCATTGGCGCGCGGTTTTTCTTTGAGGACCTCGCGGAGCATGCCGTCGGCAAATCCGGCGTATTGTTCGGTGACATAGAGGTCGATGTCCATTTTTGTGTCGGCCTCGATATGCTCGCGTTTTGCTTTTGCGACAGCAACGGCTTTGACGCCGCCGTTGAGCGGCGTGACGGCCTCGACATATTTCTGGTCATTGAGGAGGAGACGCGTGGCCGTCCAGTTTCCGAAGTTTTTGTATTCTTCTGGTAGCTCGGCTTTTATGGCACCGATGGCTTCGGTGAGGACATCGCCGAGGCGCAGGCGCGAAGGCTTTTCATTGCGCGTGGCGGGGTCGATAATCGCGGCCTTGAGTTCGTCGATGCCGACTTTGTGCGAGGCGACCATCGGGATGACCGGCATGCCGAGGAGCGATTTCATCTGGTCGACGTCAAGCTTCATGCCCGATTTCTCGACTTCGTCCCACATGTTGAGGCCGAGGATCATCGGGATGTCGAGCTGCATGAGCTGCGCGACGAAGAGCAGGCCCCTTGAGATCGAGCCCGTGTCTAGGATTGCGACGAGCACATCGACTTCACCGCTGAGCAGCTCGTCTTGGGCGACGCGCTCCTCGGGGGAGTGCGAGTTGAGGGAATATGTGCCGGGGAGGTCGATGACCTTGACTTCCGTGTCATCAATTTTAAAAGAGCCGTCGCGTTTTTCGACCGTGACGCCAGAATAGTTCCCGACATGCTGGTTTGCGCCTGTCAGGCCGTTGAACACGGTGGTCTTGCCGCAGTTCGGGTTGCCTGCCAGGGCAATGGTCAATGTTTTTTTGTCTTCCTTACTCATATATATCCTTTGTGAGCAGAAATGCTGTCAGCGGTGATATATACTTCGCCGTTGGCAGTTGAGGATGGACAGACTACTACCTATAAAATACAAATCAATGGTTGTGAATGGCATTTTATATGACCGCAGACATATAAAATGCCGGAAGTTCTATGCTTCAGACGTATGCGGAAAGAATTGCGGTTATAATAATATCACGGGCCTCCGTCTGAAAAAGATATTATTCGTTCTCTCCTTCGGAAGCATCTTCGGATGCATCCTCTGCATCTTCGGAAGCATCCTCTGCATCTTCGGAAGCATCCTCTGCATCGCTTTCAGCCTCATCTTTGGTGAGAATATCAAAGATGCCGCCAACCGTGAATGTCGCGCTGAAATCATCCTCGCCATAGGGGATGTTGAACGCGAGCTCTGTGGTGAACTCGAAGGTATCGGTGATGTAGACATTATACCCGACAGAGACGAATGGGCTTGAAATACCTGTGTCGCCGAGCTTTTGTGCGAGGTTGTTGACTTCAAATCCGCCTTCAAGGAGGATTTGGTGAATGTCCGCTATCGTGAAGTAGGTGCCGAGTGTCAGTGAGATGTCGAGATCGGATGTGGCCTGAACATTGTCTTCATCCTCTACAATATGACCTGGCGTGAATTCGCCATGAATGGGGAGGCCGAAACGGAGATAGAGACCCCAGAGGGAGAGGTCGGGGTTGAGGTCATAGTTGAGTTCGATGCCTGGGGTGATGGTATAGCCATCGGCTGTGTTGAACTCAAAGTCGGCCATGACATCGAGGTCGAAGTGATCGGTGTCGAGCGGTGTCCAGAGGATGTTGATGCCGAGATCCGCGCTTCCGCCGGCCATGCCTTCATCCGAGCCGTAGCCGATGGTCGCGCCGATGTTGAGGCCGTCAAAAACGCCATAAACAATGCCGATGCTTGTGTTTACACTGGGGTTGCCGTCGCCGAGACCGTCGAGCGTGAACGAGGGCAAAATCTCAATCGTGTCTTTGTCGATGGTTTCATTCGTGTCACCAGCAAATGCTTGGACAGGCAAGAGGAAAGCGGCGGCTAAGAGTGAGGCGGCGAGTAATTTTTTCATTTACATTTCCTATGTGGGAAAAATATACAAAAAGCCAGATATGGCTCTCTCGAACCGCAGAGCGCAGTTCAAGCGCGCAAGCGGGCGCAAATAACAGGTTTGCGGCATTACGTATAGTTATTTTTTAAGAAAATCTGCGGGCAACGGATTGCCCGCAGATTTTTTGTTAAGCGGGCGAGCATGGAGAAGACTACTCGCCAGCTCATCGAAACCTAGGCGCATTCGACCATGACGGCTTCTGCCTCATTTTTGCGAAGCGCGAGCTGAACGGAGCCGATGCGGATCCATACCGGATCGCCGCCCAGCGCGCAGCGTTCCTTGGTGACTTCGCTGTTCGGCAAAAGCCCCATGTCAAGAAGGCGCTGCCTGATCACTTCGTCTGCATTGACGGTCTTCACGACAGCGGTCTTGCCTGTTTCTAGGGTGTAAATGCTGAGCTGTTTTTCGGTATCTGACATGATGAAGTCTCCTGGAACAATGAAATATGAAGACCCAGAATGGCCTTCCGTTTTCTGTTAGACATATCTAACAGCAGGGGGTTGATATGTCAATTATTTTTGTTAGACGAGACGAACAATTTGTTGCATGGGATCGTAGGCGATGGGGAAGGCTCTTTGCTGCGGGCGTGGGTAGATAATGTGGTGTGTCAAAAACGAGCGGATTGGATATCCATCGCCTTGAAAAAACGATGGAATGCAGCGCGGATTCAGTGCGAAGCGCGCAACCACAGGTCACAGAATCGCCTCCAGATCAGCACCTGAAGAGGGGGCTGCCGATTTGATATATCCCACAGTCGTAGAACACAGCCAAAGCGTGTGACTGAAAATGCAAAAGAATGGTTTTACAGCGCAGTGGAATGATGTATAATAAATTTTTGTGCGGCATATCTGCCGTTTTCGTCGGGGGCGATACGGTTTCGACGGGGATGCGGAGATTCGTGCGGCGTGTCGGGGGTTCCTGTAACCTCGTTAAAAATGCTGGAAACTTACAATTGCCAACGATAACGTTGAGCTCGCTCTCGCTGCTTAATTGTAGCTTGAGCACCAAGATCTCCTAGAGATCCGTCGTTATGGGCCATGCCTGTGGGTTCATATCGGCGTCAAGTTACAGGCTGGTCGATGGATAGACATGGTCAAGGCCGCTCCTGAGACGAGATTAAATCATGACCACGCATGACAAACCTGTCTTTGGGCTCCGTGATGCGTCATTAAACAAAGACTACACACGTAGAAGGGCGAAATTGAAGATTTTCGGACGCGGGTTCGACTCCCGCCGCCTCCATGGCCTCCCGATCGGGAGGCTTTTTTTTGCTCGCATGAGGTTCAGGAGCGCATGATGCTTGATTATGCAATGCTTTCGGGGGATCTGGCTGTCCGGCGGCTTTCTGAGCTGGTGCGCCGCCAGTATCGTGTCAATGTCGGGATATGCACCGGGCGCGACATGATCTGGCTGGGGGAACGCCAGATCATGGAAAATGAGGTATGTGCGGGGAATCGCGCTGAGTCGGTCGCATGTGTCTGCAGTTATCGCAACTGGTACGATGTTTTGCAGGCCGAGCCCGAGTATCCGGTGGGGATCACGTGTCATGCCGGGCTTCGCGGTATCGCATTTCCGCTGGTCGTGCATGGCCGCTTTGAAGCGATGCTTGTCATATCTGGGTATCTCCGCGAGAGTGAAGAGCGCACTGCCAGCAGCGTTCATGTGCGCCTGAACGCGCATGACGAAGCGGTGCTGACGGATCTCGGGCTGGAGATCGCTGCCTTGCTGATATCGCATGCGGATGAGCCTGTAGCACAGATATCAGCCTCTGACCGGGCGTTCATGCGGCTTGATCAGACGCCGGATATGACGGGGACCTGGCATGATATCGAGGCTTATGCCGGTCTGAGCGACCCGGTGCTGATCTGTGGCGCGCCCGGGACCGGCCGCAAGACGGCTGCGCGTGAGCTTCATGACCGCAGCATGCGCCGCGCGCGCCCGTTTGTCATCTTCGACTGCCGCGATGCGGAACATGCGGAGACGGATCTTTTCGGGCATGTCGCCGGCGGCGCGCCGTGGGCATTCACGGACAGGCCCGGATATCTCGAATCGGCTGCAAACGGTACGCTCGTTCTGGCGATGGCCGAATGTCTGCCTGTGAACGTGCAGCGGCACCTTCTGCGCTTTATCAATACGGGGCTTTTTTCGCGCGTGGGCAGCCGTGACCGCCTGGCATGCGATGTGCGCATTGTGGCGACGATGGGCGAGGATGCCGACCTGCTGGTGCGTGCCGGCGGCATGGACGAGGCGTTTGCTGAACGGATCGGGCGATGCGTGGTGCGGATGATCCCGCTCTGCAGGCGTCTGGCGGATATCGAGATGCTCTGTTCGAGTTTTATCGCGAGCAAGTGCGCGCAGCTCGGGCGCGCCATGAAACATCTGTCGCCCGAATGCGTGGATGCGCTGAAGCATTATGCCTGGCCGGGCAATCTTCGTGAACTGCGCAACGAGATGGAGCGTCTGGTCGTGCTTTCACCGCATGACGCGGAAATCGGTGTCGCGCTTCTGAGTCAGCGGATCTTGACACCGGAACCTCAGCCCGATGTGCCGCCGAAACCCTTGCCCGCAAAGGAAATGACAGCTGCAGGGACGCTCGTGCCTGGCAAAAAACTTGATGAGATGGTGGCTGATTTTGAACGCGGGCTGATCCGCGAAGCGCTCGATGCCTGTTCGGGCAATCGGACGAAGTGCTCCGAGATGCTCGGCATGTCACGTCGCAATCTGATTCGCAAGATTGAGGCATACGGGCTGAACGGGACATAGCTTCTGTTGTGTGGGGAGCCGCTATCGGCTTTGCCGATACGCGG
>JAFZFY010000044.1 GCA_017555665.1 Pseudomonadota bacterium
CTGCCGGATAATTCACGGCAGTCGCGCTGGTATAGACATAACCCGAACCGCCTGCGCCGCAGGTCGTGTCGCGGTCTGCCGCGCCGCCATACCAGCCGCCGCCGCCGTTGCTCGCATCGGATCCGCCGCGTCCAAAGCTTGCGGCATAGCCCTGTGATGCGCCGCCGGTGCCAGGTCCGGTCTGCGTGCCGGGCGTTGCATTATTGAGCGTCGTGCCGACTGTGCCGGAGAGGCCGCCGCCTACGCCGCATGTAATTGACGTGTCGTAATCCCAGTCGAGCCCGCCGCCGCCGCCGGCGACGATGATGCGCGAATACAGGTGATCGTCGTTGTACCATTCCGAACTGCCGGCTGTGCCGTACAGCGCGATATCGGTTGCGCCGCCGCCGGCACCGCCGTGACAGCTATAGGCTTCTCGGCCGCCGCCATTCCAGCCGGCATCCGGGTATTCGGAACAGTTGGAGGCCTTCTTGTCGCCGATGTTGCCGACATAGACGTAGAGTGTTTTGGGGGAGGTCAGCGTCAGGACACCCGTCGAATAGCCGCCATTTCCGCCGCGAAGCGACGAGTTGCTGTCGGGGACATAACCGCCTTGGGCACCCCAGACTTCGAGTTTGTATTTGCCCTGAGGCAGGGAGACGCTCTGGACTTTGCCCGTATAGCTGAAGTTCTGGACAATCGGGATCTTGACCAGGTTCAGGTCGACCTTGTTGCTCTGTACTTTGGAATAGCCGCCGCCGGAACCGGCCGCATAGATCGATTCAACGGACGATGCCGATGTGATCAGGCTCATGTCAGCCGCGATGGCTACGGTTTGCTCCTTATCCCAGTTCTCGGCTGTAAAGGTCAGGCTTGAAGGCGTGAACGTCAGCACATTGGATCCGCTGACCACGGCGAAGGTGACGGTCACGTCCGAGAGCGGCTGCGCACCGAGTTTGAGTTTGGCCGTTGACGAAGGAGAGCCTAAGGGGAGCGTGGTGGGGTCGGCCGTCAGGACGATGCTGTTGGCATCATTGTCACTGATCGTATAGTCCGCAGAAAGGCCCTCGATGCCATCAAAGTGCTCATCCTCGGATTTGCCTTCGAATTTGACCTGGACGATCTGCGCGCCATCGGCCGTGTTGTCGTCCACGGCTTCGACTTTGACGGTCTGGGGGACATTCCAGTTCTCGGACGTGAATGTCAACGTGTTCGCGCTCACCACGGCGAGTTCTGAGACGTCGGTCGAGGATACGGTCACCGTGACATCTGCTTGCGGCTGCGCCGAAAGCTTGACGGTGAACTCGTTGCTGCCGCCGTCTTCCGAGAAGATCGTCGCTTCGGATGCGATCACGAATCCCGCGACATCGTTATCGACGGTCGTGAATTCGATCTCGTTGGTCTTGCCGTTGAAATCTTTGTCTTCGGAGGTCAGCTTGAGGATGAGATTCGATTTGACATCGCCGTCGATGATCACATCATCCACTGCACTGACCTTGATCTCGTGAACTTCGTTCCAGTTGTCTTTGGTAAAGTTCACGACTTTGTCTGTTTTCACCTGGAGTTCCGACTCGTCTGATACGGAGATATCGACCTGTACAGGCGATTTAGGAATGGCATACAGCGAAAGGCTCACCGTGAAGCTATCGTCGCTGCCTTCACGGACGATCGGGGTCTCGCCCATGTTGATCAGCGCCTCGCCTTTGTCGATGTCGATCACTTCGCCCTCATAGTCGAGCGAAAGCTTGTAGGCAGCATCTTCAGATTCGGATTTGAAGGAGAGCTTGAAGGGCTTGTTGCCGTCGATGATGTGGTCGTGAATGCCGCTGAACGTGATCTCTTTCGGGGTGTTCCAGGCATCGGGCGTGAACTCGAGTTCCGCGAGATCGACCTTGGCTTCCTGAGTCTCGCCGCTGTCCACGGTGATCTTGACCGTGACAGGCTTTTCGGGACGCGTGTTCAGGCGGACCTGAAGCTTGTCTTCCACGCCTTCGAGGATCTCGTATTTGTCATCGTGAATGCTGACCGTGATGCCGGCGACATCGTTGTCGACATTGATGGCTTTGACGAATGCGGGCGCCGCGTTGTCGTAGGATTCATCGGCGGAGGACGGGGTCAGGGTGATTTTGTAAGACTGGGTGCCGTCTTCGCGGTCATCATCCAGGCCTTGCACCGTGACGGTCTGCGGCGTATTCCAGTTTTCGGGGGTGAATACGAGTTTTGCGGGTTTGGCGATGCCTTCCTGTGCGTTCGAAGACATCAGGACGACATTGACATCTGCCGAGGGCTTGGACGTGAGCTTGGCGTCGAATGTGGCCGGCGGCTGTTCCTGGTCTTCGTAGGTCGTGAGTGCTTTTTCGGACAGCACGAAGCCCGGTTTTGTCGTGTCGATGTTTTTGAGCTCGACTGATTCTGCCGTCAGATCGTTGAAATCGGGGTCATCGGAAATCGTTTTGACGTTGATCTTGTAGGTCTGGTCGCCGTCGATCAGGTAATCTTGAACGCCCGTGATGACGATCGTCTGTTCGAGCTGCCAGTTGTCGGAATTGAAGACGATCTCTTCGCAAGCCACGGTAACTTCGGGGTTGGGGCTTTCCGTGATGATCTCGCAGGTCACGCGCACTTCCTGCGTGGGCGCGTTATTGATATGCAGCGGCAGGGATACGGTCTTTCCGGACTCATCGGATGCGGTGTCTGCCGGCTTGTCAAGCGTGATTGCCGGGGCTGCGATGAATTCACAGACACCGGAGGCGTTGCACGATTTGCCGGCCGTGCAGGGATCTTTGTCGACGCAGGCTTCGAAAATGCAGCTGCCTTTTGCGCAGACCGTGCCGGCATCGCATGATTTGTCCAGGCATTCATTGTCGACACATGCGCCTGCTTTGCATGATTTGCCTTCGGCGCAGAACTTGTCGATGCAGGCGGTCTCTTCGCAGATGCCTTTGATGCACTGCCAGCCGTCATTACAGGTTTTGCCCTCGCATCCGTCATCGATGCATTCGCCTTTTGAACAGACTTTGCCTTCACCGCATGATTTTTCAACGCCATCTTCGAGGCATGCATCGTCAATGCAGTGCGCTTTGATACACGTCTGGGCGGCACCGCAGACGATTTTCCGGCAAGGATCTTCTGCGGCCTCTTTGTCGATACAGGTATGGCTTTCGGTATCGCAGATTTGGGCATCGGTGCATACTTCCGAGCCGCAGAGGTCTTTGCAGACTTGATTGACGCATTTCTGACCGTCTGTGCATTTGGCGCATGGATCTTCAGCCGTTTTGTCTTTGCATACGCCTTCTACGCATTCCTGGGTCTCTGTGCATACATTGTCACCGCATTTGATGCCGTTCTGCTGGTTGCTCGAACCGCTGTCGTCATCACACGCTGCAAATGCTAACGAAATTGCGGCGCAGCACGCGAGTGCCAGTTTACGTTTTGAACTTTCGCTCATCATATACCTCCGTATTGTAAGCCCCATGACAAATCTGGGGGCATTGGCTATGAGGGGTATTGTGCGCGTCTATACTTTGAAAATCAAGGCTTTTACAAATCTTACCTGCCGCGCGCTGCGCGCGTTACAGTTCAGCTTTTCCCTGGTGGTCCTGCGGGCTATTTTCTGTAATATATCATCTCGTGTATTACCGAGGGCTATAGCAATACATAACCAGGTTTTTCGGAATCCTCGGGCTTGAGCATCTCGTATTGCTTCTCGAACTCGGCTTGGAATGCGCTTTCGGAAGGCATGATATCCGTGGATGTATATTTGGGCCCTTCTGTTGTGTCGTGCGGAGGCGTTTTATCCAATATGACCTTGCCGAGCGCGTCTAAATACAAAAGCTGTGCAATCAGCGTATGCAGATGGTTATTTTTGATGCGTGCCGAGGCCAGATGCTTTCCGATGGGGCTTGCTTTAAACGCATCCTGAAACAGTCCAGATTGATATAATTCGTAAAAATGTTTATCGAGTTTGAGATGCCATTCGTTCTGTATTTCGTGGATAATCAATGGTTTCTGAGCAAAATGACTTCCCATATCTTGTCCAAAAATATCATCCAGTTGATACACGATAAAGTTTTTTAAGTGATTTGTATATTTTGTGAGTTTTACATCGTATTGAGATTTGATACGCCAGCCGGAGGAGGAATCACGGAAACATTTATCCGGATGTCTTTTGCATGTTTTGATCTGTGTGGTCAGCTCATCGTTTGAATCGACGGGGCGGTTGAGCAGTTCGAGCACTTGGTTATCGATCTCGGTTTGCAATTGGGTGCGTCTTGTCTCGATCTTCAGGCGTGCGTCATGTTCGCGAGTTTCTAGGAATTTGGCGTTTTGTTGTGCCTGTTCTTCGGTTTGCTGCTTTGATATCTCGGCTTGCGCCATGAGGCTTGCAATGGCCTCGTCGCTTTTGACATACGCGACGGCGGTGCCTGCCGCACAGAGGACGCATAAGGTGGCCGCACCGATCAGCGCATGCCGTTTTTGCGATTGGCATTGCGCGATGCGGCTCGACATGATGATCGCCAGACCGGCACCGGCATCGTCCCGATTGTTTTGGCAGCGAAATTTCCGGATCTGTGAGGCGATATGACGGCACTTGACCAGGCGCACCGTGATCGGGATCAGGCAGATCAGCATCACGGCAGACACGCACCCGGACAGCATTCCGATCACGGACCACGTCTCATAGACCGTAAAGGCGCAGCAGACCGCATACGCCATGAGCCCCAGCCCGATGACCGAGGTAACGATCAATGCGACGGCGTGTTCGGCCGTGTCTGGCAACAGATTGAGATCAAACATGACGGCGAAGCCTCCCTCCCGATCGTGAGTCACGGATCACTTCACGGCAGTCCTGCGACCGAAGATGCTGTGGAATGCCTGGAAAATTACGATTTGTCGAGGGGGTAGCGGCGTATGCGCGCAGCCGGCGGAGACGTGTC
>JAFZFY010000045.1 GCA_017555665.1 Pseudomonadota bacterium
GCTATCGCTTCGCGATACGCGCCGGCTAGCCCATTCGGGCTTCGCACAATGGCTTTTGCCAGTCTATCGTGGCATCATGTTCTGCGGCGATTTCGTCTGCCTGGGGGCGGATTTCCTCAAGTAATATCGCTTCGCGCTTTTTAGAACGCCGCCCTTTGGCGCGATACAGCTCTTTTATAAAACAGGCATCGTACGATATACAAAAGTCATCGGCATCATCATGCGGAAAGAAACTTACCAAGATTTCGTATATAATTTCTCCCTCTGATGAATTGGACTTTAAAATAATATTTGCGGCATGCCGCTCGCGCCCGTTGAATGTTCCGCATGCTTCAAAATATCGCTGATAGACATTGATTTCTGCCATGATGATTTCCTATATGATTATTCCGAGGTCTCAGAAAAGTGCATTTCCATCGTAAAGACGGTCATGATGTCTTCGAGATGGAACGGTTTTAACAGATCGCGAATGGCATGGATTTGCGGCCAAGTTAAAATAGAAACATAATAAAGCTCAAGCGAATGCGATAAGGTATTTTCAAATTCATTTGTTTGGAACAGAACAATATGAAAATCAGCTGAATAATTGTCATGAAGGAATTTGTTCCATGCCTGGCACCATGCATTGATATTTGTATCGCCGGAAAGATCTTCCTCGATTCTCAAATATCTTTGGAAAATAGAATAGGCAAGCTGGGATATGTAATTTGAAAATGTATAAAAATCGGCATCTTCCTTATTGAAGATCGCCGTCAGTTCTGTGTGCCAAGGGTCATATCGGAATGGCTGGTGCGTGCCGATATGCAGTTCATTATACATATTATTGATGATCTGCTTTTGGGCAGCGGATGGCTCTGCTTTGGATTTATCGCGGGGCAGGTCGATTCCCAGATAGGGGCTGGCCATCTCAATGATACATTCATCATTATATTTCCGGATGCTGCCTTTGCCGCAGATGGCAAACAGCGTGTCATTGAGCGCGTATGGAAGCGCGCCGGCAATATCCTTTGTTGTATATTCGGGATGACTGAACAGTGTGTCTCTCAGATAATAGATGACGTTAAGTCGCTCGGCGCGATCGTCTTCATATATCGCTGTAAATATCCGGGCAAATTCCAAACAGGTCTTGAGGAGCGTCATTTGGTATTCATACCGGAGTTCATCTCCGGATGATATCTCCCAGGTGGCATTGAGCACGGCATTCATGAGCAGTTGCGGGGTGCGTCTGTACATATTGGCTTCGCCGGGCAACATCATGTCAAAGACGCCGTTTGGGTCTTCCGAAATGGCTTGAACGAGAACGCGCTTATATACGCCATTCTTGAGCTCGAATCGTTCCCAATTGTCACCGCTGCTCAGCGTCTGGGCAAAGGATAGCGGCTCGATTTTGGGATACTTATGCTTGTCTATGACAAAAGGTTCGGGCCAGTCTATGGTTTCCAGGGAGATGCAGTAGGCAAATGCGTTCCTTTTTATGGTCTTGACCTGTGCTGGCAGATGGACATGTTTGAGTCTGATGCAGCCGGAAAAACAATTCTTGTCGATGAGCGTGCAGTTATCCGGAAGGTCGATCGCTTCAAGCGCGGTGCAATTTGCAAAACAGCTGTCCCAGAGCGCGCCTAGGCCTTTGTGGAATTCGACACGGCTGAGCGCGCTGCAGCCTTTGAAGGCATTTGCTTCGATATTTTCGACGTCATCTTCGAATATGACGGTCTTGAGCTTGGTTAGACCGACGCAGTTGTTTGCCGCAATTTGGCGAATGGAGCCCTTAAAAATCAGGGTCTCGATTTCTGTACCAAGATTGAATGCACTGGCTTCGATTTCATGGATAAACTCAGGGACGATAAAGGGTTCCGGCATCGGGTCGGTCTTCGCGATGCCTTGCATGACATCGCCCTCAAAGATGATATCGCATTCGACCTTTTTCGGAATCTCTTGCACCTGTTTGAGCGTCTCGTGGATACCTTCGTTTGCTGCTTTATAGGCGGATACGACGGCATCTAATAGTTTCTTGTATCCTGAACGGTCAGAATTCTGCTTGGAATCTGCTTTTGATGCACTGGTACCGTCTGGTCCGAGATCGAAGAATTCGACATCCTCAGGCTGTTCAGGTCGCGGCTCGGAGCTATTGCCAGAGCGATATTTGTCGGTTTTGGCAATTTGGGGCAGAACGTATGCATTTCGTTTGCTCGAAAAGACCAGATGGCTGTGCAGATGATTGATCGTTTTTATGGAAAGCGGGCAGCCCTCGATGGCATCTCGGCGGACATGCTTGAGATAAGGGCTCCAGTCAATCGTCGTGAGGGAACGGCAGCCCTTGAACATCTCTGCTTCTAGAATGACCCAGTATTCATTGACTGGAAGTTTGACGTGCTTGAGCGCAGTGCAATTTCGGAAAGCTCCGCGTCCGATATGATCGACTGAATTAGGAATAATAATTTCTTCGATATGCGTGTTATTCTCAAACGCGAATTCTGAAATATCTGTAAAAAAATCCGGAATGTGGATTTGCTTTTCTTTGCCTTTATATTTAATGAGTTTGGTTCCAGTGTAAGCGTATTGAGAATTCAATGCGCTGTTGTTGGACGATGAAGAGAGCGCATCATTAAAGATAGAAGTTTGAGAAATATTCTCTTTAAGACTTTGAAATACACCTGAGATCGCTTTGATCGCAGGCGTTACGATGTTCGATAGATCACTCGGTTGTTGTGCGGCAGCAGATGGGGCATTTTCTTTGGCATATTGTTGCAGTTCCGGCGGAAGTGGCGGAAGGATAAAGTCATTTCCTTTGGCTTCTGGCGTTCTCTGAACGCGTCGCATTGCGCCATCTACAAATGCAAACATCGTTTCTGGCTCGCTGATTTTGCCAGGAATTGAGAGGTCGGACGTTGGAGAAGGAAAACATCCGGTCAGGATATGAGTGCCGATCTGTGGATATAAACAGCCATCGATGTATTGATAGTCCGGCCAGTCAATGCGTTCAAGTGAGCGGCAGTTTGCTAAGGCTTTGTCTGATATGACGCGGAGCTTGAGCGGAAGATGAACGGTTTTAAGGTTCTCGCAACCCATAAAACAGCACTTGTCGATGGTCTGACAGCACTCTGGCAGCATCGCGGCTCTCAGCTGATTGCAGTTTTTAAAACAGCTTTCGCCAATATAGAGCAGAGATTTGGGCCATACGATATCGCGGATGCCGCTATGATAAAATGTCTTTTCTTCAAGCCGCTTGAGGACACGTGGCAGCTTGATCGCGTAAAGCGCTGCACACCCTGAAAAGCATTTATGACCGATGCTCTGGCATGTGTCTGAGAGTTTGAGCTTTTGAATTTTTTGGCAATTATAAAAACATTTGTTTCCGAGTGAATGAATATTATCGATATCTACGGACTCAAGGGATGTGCAGTTCTGGAACGCGCAATCCCCGATATCGATATGCATGTAAGCTCTGGTTTCGATAGATATGGATTTCAGATTGGGCAGATTGGCAAAGGCGTGTTTTCCCACGCGCGTGACCGGGCCTTCTATATGAATTTTAGATAAGTTTTTGTCGTTGGCAAAAGCATCCTGGCAGATTTCAAGGCTGCATTGGTCGATTTCGAAGTTATGACGATTGTAATACTTATAAACGAGTTCTGTTTGACCAGCTCTGGCTTCAGGTTCCTTATAATCTGTAATATACAAAGCGAGCATGTGTCCGCCAGAGTCTGGTCTGCCTTCCCGGCTGGCGTATGCGCTTTCATAGACTTCGGGCTCATGCCATAAAAATTCCCTGATATGAATACCGTTTTCCAGGGTCATGTCTGACCATTTCAAGTCCTTGGCTTTTTCAGGCAGCACGGGATATGGGCCATCTATGGGCATCCCCGTATGCTGTTTAATATTTTTAGTGCGCTGTTCGGTCTTTTGGGGAGGCTGTTGGGAGCTGGCTGGGGATGCGGGCTTCTCGTTGAACTTTTCTGCGGCAGCATCCAGTGCGGTCGCGGCATCTTCGATGACTTTTGTGGCAGAACTGAGGGCTTTGGACGCGGCATCTCCGAGGGTCTTGATCAAATCGGGATTTCCGAGATTTTTAAGGAAAGAAGAAAATGGAGAATTCTTTTCTGTCATCGTCATGCCTCATGAATGAACTGCTGGATGTGCCGTAAAATTGCCCAAGATCGAATCTCAGCTAAAGAATCTGCATTCGACTCTGACTGCATGGCACGATATCGTTGATCTGTCAAAATAAAAGGTACATTGCCTGTGACAGTTCAGCCTATGGGCGTATCTACTGCGTTGGAATATGGAGATGATTTATATATTCAATGTGTTTACAGGAATCCATATTTATAAGGCGTGTCGTTTTGCCTATGGGGGATGCTGAAAATATTGGCGCGGGCGTATCCGCGTAGCGGATAGCCGCGCCAGCGAGCCGTATTGCACGAAGTGCAATAGGCGAGCGCAAGATAAGGTGGTTGTGAGAATGCGGGAAGTGGTGTAATTTTTAAAGGGGTTTGTGTTTGACTTATAAAGGAGGTTGTTATGCGTGGTTACGAATCTGGATGTTATCGTCGTTTTGGGCTATTGTGCGCGATGTGTGCTGTACTGGCAGTGGGGTGCAATCACAGGACGCCGCCGCAGCCATCGAGGACGGTGGGGGAGACGGGCAAGCTGCCGGGGCAGGTTGAAACGCCGCCAGATAAAGTCGATAAATGCCGTCCCGAGGGCAAGATCATCACGTGTGTCGAGGGAATCTGTGATCCGGCGACGGGCGATTGTGTCGAGTGTTTGAGCGCATCAGACTGCAAAACACTTGAAAACCCGGTATGTGGCGATAAGAAGTGTATGCCGTGTGATGCTGCGCATGATTGTCATAACGGCAAATGTGATGTGAATACGGGCAGATGCGTGGAATGTCTTGCCGATGCAGATTGTGTGCTTCGTGAGCGCGGCGTGTGTTGGCAGGGGATCTGTTCGGCGTGCGATGCGACGAACTGCACGCAAACGTGCGATGCAATCACGGGCAAATGCGGCACGCCGGCACCGCTGCCGTGTCCCGGTGGAAACTGCGGCGTTCCGTCGCCAGTCACGGTCATTGATCCGGCTACGCTTGCTATGGGCAACAACATTCGCCTTGTCTCGGTGGCTGTCCGGGATCGCACGGCCAATGAGAAGCCGACCGAGATTGGCTCGTATCGCGTCGATGCGCGTGTCAACGGCATGTATGCTGTCGTCTCGACGGAGTTTACGGTGTTCAATCCGAATGGCCGTGTGTTTGAGGGGGAACTGGAGTTTCCGCTGCCGGATGACGCCGTCGTGTCTGGATATGCGATTGATGTGAACGGCGCGATGGTCGATGGGCGTGTTGTCGAAAAAGAAAAGGCGCGTATTGCATTTGAAGAAGAAGTCAAGCTGGGGGTGGATCCGGGGCTTGTCGAGCAGGTCAAGGGGAACGCGTATCGCACGCGAATCTATCCGATACCGGCAAGGGGGACGCGCCGGATTCGTGTGGACTATACGACGCCGCTCACGATTGCGCCTAACGGCGATGCGGCGCTTGCGTTGCCGATGCCCAGAACGAAGCTCGCGCAGCGCGATATCTCGATTTCCGTTGCATCCGGGATGCCTGCGCCGGCTGTCGGCGGTCTGGGCGACAAGCGTTTTGAGTCGGCAGAGGCTGTCTGGCGTGTCGAATCGCATGATACCGATATCACACCGACCGAGAATGTCCTCGTGGCCATGCCGAATCTGCCCGACGTGGTGACTGGTGTTGAACATGACGGCGGCGATATCTTTTTTGCGGCAAGTGTGAAGGTCGGTTCGGATGCGCAGCCGCAGGCTGTCCCGGCTGTGCCGTCCAGGTGGCGCATTGTCTGGGATGCTTCGGGAAGCCGCGCGCCTGCGGATGTTGCGGCGGCGAGGAAGCTCATCGACAGTTTGCCCGAAACCGCAAGTTACGAGCTTCATGTGTTCCGGAATGCGCTTGAGCCTGTGCAGACATTCGATTCGCGTGCGGCGCTTGTCGCGGTGCTCGATACGCTTGCCTATGACGGCGGCACCGATTTTGAGCCGCTCAAAGCCATCGCGGCTGCGAAATTCGATGGCCCGACGCTGTTCTTTACGGACGGCATGGATACGATGACAAACGCGCTTCCCGAGTTTGGCGCATCTTCGGTCGCCGTGTTGTCCGGCGCGGCACGCGATGTGTCATCCATGCGCAGGATATGCGGCGGCCGCACGCTCAACCTGGATATCACGAACGGCAATGACGCGCTTAGGCAGATACTTGCGCCGCAGCCCGTGATCTCGGCTGTGAACGGCGCGGGACTGAGCGATATTCAGGGGATCGGCTTGCCGGCTTCCGGCCGTGTCACGGTGCTCGGACGCTTGCAAACGCCTGGCGCTCAGACAAGCATCGTGCTTTCGGATGGCCGGCAGATCCCTGTTTCGTTTGCATCCACCGCCATTCCCTCCGGCAAGACGCTTGCTACCGCCTGGGCGACACGCCGTGTTGACGAACTCTCGCCACGCGCCGATGACAATCGCGAGGAATTGCTCGCGCTGGGCCGTCACTTTTCGATCGTCAGCCCGGTGTCGAGCATGATCGTCTTTGAGCGGCTTGACCAGTGGGTCAAATACGACATTGAGCCGCCTGAAACGCTCGCCGATATGCATGCCCAGTGGATGCGTCGTCACAAAACGGAAGGGCAGAAACAGGCAGAAGAATTGCGCAGGCAGGAACAATGGAATGCAGATCTCACGCGTGAGTGGAATGCCCGTGTGGCCTGGTGGAATGCACCTGTTCCCGAACCGCCTAAACCTAAAATAGGTGTCTGGAACGATGATGTGGAGGCGGAAGAAGAGGCGTCAGACGATTTTGCGGCAGACGCGGCACCCCAGATGAGGCAGGCGGAGAGCGTGGAGCTTTGGGCTCCGTCTGATGCAATGAATGCAGCAGGCGGCGGTTACGGGCTTGGCATGTCGGGGGCTGGCGGCGGCGGCGCGGGCTTAGGTGGGTTTGGCGCTGGTGGCGGCGGGCGCGCTGCGGCGGCTAAATCGAAAAGTGCATCTTCGGCAAGAGAATCCTCCAGACCGCGTCACGCGGGGGCATCCATCAAGGTCAAGGCATGGGATCCCGATACGCCTTATCTCAAGGCCATCAAGGACGCTTATCTCGTCTATAAAACGCCTGATTCGCTCTATGCCGAGTATCTCAAACAGCGCGAAAAATATAGCGAAAGCCCTGCATTTTTCCTCGACTGTGCTGGCCTTTTCTTCAAAGAGAATCAGCATAAGCTTGCGGTGCGCATCCTTTCGAACCTGTCTGAACTCAAAATCGATGATGTGGGCATGCTTCGCATCTATGCATGGCGTCTGCGCGAAGCCGGTGACTATGACACGGCGCTCATCATTTTGCGCAAAGTCGCTAAAATTCGAGCCGATGAGGCGATCAGTTGGCGCGATCTCGCCCTTACGCTCACGATGCGCGGCAAGCAGAACATGAACGCCGCAGATATTCAGGAAGCGCTCGAATGCTTCCATAAGACCGTGTTCAAGGCCTGGCCGCGCAGCGATGCCATGTGGTCTTCGATCATCGCGCTCGAAGAGTTCAACGAACTGGCCGCCTGGACACGTCGTCAGACGTGGTCGGGCGAAGCCCCGCGCATTCCCGATATCGATGCCAAATTCTCTCAAAACCTCGATACCGATTTGCGCATCATGATGACTTGGGATGCAGACGAGACCGATATCGACATGCACGTCCTGGAGCCGAGCGGTGAAGAGATTTACTACGCACACAACCGTTCCAGAACAGGCGGTCTCGTCAGTCACGATGTCACCAGAGGCTACGGGCCTGAAGAATTTCTCCATAAGATTGCCCCTAAAGGCACATACTCGGTTTTCACTAAATATTTTGCCTCGCACCAGCAGAGGCTTGTCGGTCCGGCAACGATCACGCTCACGTTCTATACAAACTGGGGGCGGCCCACGCAAAAGAGCGAGACGGTCAGCCTGCGTCTGGATAAAGCTAAAGATAAGGTCATCGTCGGCTCTATCAATGTGGAATGAGGCGTAGGCGAGCATGGACGCGCGGCTATCGGTCGCACTGATACGCCGCGCGTTGTTTCGTTTGATTGCATCGGATGTTTTCTGGTCGGCGACGATGATGGTACAGTCGTCGTTGAGCTTGCCAAAAAGCTCTCCGGCCCGGTTATTATTCTTTTATCCAGGACGGTTGTTTTTTCATGGCTTCTGCGCATTTAAACATGAAGCTCATGCTTGTGACTTTCGAGACATTCCACTTTTCCAGCGGTTGATTAAATGAACTTGCCCCAGAAAACATAGATCTCATATTTTTAACGTTTCTCACATCCCACTTTTCAAGCGGCTGATTGAATGAACTTGCATCATCAAACATCCAATTCATATTTTTAACGTTTCTCACATCCCACTTTTCCAACGGCTGATTGAATGAACTTGCCTTCTGAAACATGCCGCTCATATCCGTGAC
>JAFZFY010000046.1 GCA_017555665.1 Pseudomonadota bacterium
CGCTGTTTCCGTCATAAGCAAAATATTGAACACTGGAAACAACGAGATTTAGAAATCTGGGAATATCCCAAATGCGTCGAATATACATTTACAGCCAATGATTCGAATTGGATCGGACTCAGTTCCGTTCACACGAAACAATTATCCCGAGGTGAGCCATCCTCTACGCCAATAATCGCACCTCTGTTGCGCAATTTCATGCTCAATGAAGACAATCAGAAACTCCCATGCCGATGTGTCGTCATCTATCACCCTAAAGATCCCAGCATCAACAGACTCTATTATATTCCTCGCTCGCCAGAATTACCCGGAGCGACAACCACGTCTAGCAGATTATTATAATTTTATGATGACTATTACGATTCATCCGCCCCTTAAAAACGCTCACGGGCTGAGTACCCCTCTATAAACAGGAGCCCATATATCATGACAGACATATCTCATGCGCAACAGGAAGAGGCCACCAACAGCCCTGCTGAAAATCACGACAACCCGAATCAAGAAGCACCAGAAGAGGCCACCAACAGCCCTGCTGATATCCACGACAGCCCGAATGCCGATGTGCCAAAGGCAGATGAAATAAACTTGCAACTTATCCCCCAATCGATGCAGGCGCGATATCGATTTATTCGCGAACTCGGTGCCGGTGCCCAAGGAAAAGTATATCTCGCGGAGCGTCTGTCAGACGGCAAGCCGGCTGCCGTAAAGATACTGCGCATCGACTCAGTCCAGACATGGAAAGAATATACACTTTTTCACCGAGAAGCCGAAGTGCTCGCGAGCCTGGATATGCCGGGTATCGTAAAATTCTACGAGGCTTGCGACTGCCTGGATGACGCTCCGCCATGCTCGTGCATCGTCCAAGAATATGTCAGCGGCCAGACACTCAAAACAATACTGAATTCGGGACAACGCCTATCCCTAAGCCAAGTCTATGATATCGCGATTGAGCTGATCGATATATTGGAAAAGTTGCACAAACACGATCCACCGATCATTCACAGGGATATCAAGCCTTCCAATATCATTCTAAGGCCAAAGGATGCGGGCACCCACAGAGTTTGCCTGATTGATTTTGGGGCAGTTGCCAACCCGCAGATACAAAGCGGCGGCTCGACGATTACCGGCACATTCGGCTATATGTCGCCCGAACAGAACATCGGACGTCCCACGCCACAAAGCGATATATACGCGCTTGGAGCCGTGATCGCCTATCTGCTCAGTGGCGTGGATCCGGCTGAAATGCAGACACATGATCTGAGACTCATCATCGATCCATACGTCGAGAATCATCCGACGGCACTTGTGCAAACACTTCGACGCATGCTGGAACCCAATCTCCAAGACAGACTTGCAGATTATGACGAGCTCCGAAAACGGTTTAACGATTTCAAAGCAGGCCATTATGTACTCGAACATGAGACACACCAGCCATTCTCATCTTCAGAACTCACGCATCGCTTATATAACGTAAACCACCTGTGTCAGCCACAAAACATTGATATCTGGCAAAATCTTCCAGATATTCCCCAAAATCGTCCACCATTTCCCGTTCAAGTGTTTACCGAGCCGAAATTTTTTCACTATCTGACATACGCCAACACCCCCAAAATCAATTCATTCCTAGATATTATCCTTATCACCGTAGGCTTAGCCACGATAAGCGTTTTACTGTTATTTGTAAATTATTATTTATCCCATCACGGTCTCCATCCAGATGATATCATCTTCTTCATTAGTACATGTCTTATATTCACTGTATGTTTAGTATGGTGCTTGATCAGATGGAATGGCGCAGAGATCCGTTTTTGGGGCAAAGGCGGCTTTCACTTGGCCAGATGGGATCGTCCCGCCATTTTTTATGGCAGTCACAAGCGTGTCCGGAAATGTACTGCGCATGAACAGATTTACCGGACTGGATTCAAAACCATCGCCATTATTACAAAAATCGAATATTCCCAGGTCAGCAGATTATATATATCCAACCGAAAAGAGCTTGAATCAGGTCATAAAAATCATCAGATCATGTTCAATCAATCACGCGTCGAAGCACCTCCAACCTATAAGATTTTCTATAAATTCAATCCGCCAGATGATGATACCGCAAAAGATATCGTTCATTATTTCTGTATCCATCAAGAGCCTGAAGCACTCTTCAAAGTGGGTGACCCCTTGCCCATACTTTACACAGGCATCAAGCATGCAGATGCCCCCTTACATGTCACCTTGAGCATGCCTTACCCCTTCCCGTTAGATGATCTCGAAGAGTCAGATGACTATATCGGGCGTGCGCTGACCATTCCGGCATTAGACCAAGGGGATATCCACGAACTGCTATTTAAACAGGAATGATTGCATTAATGCGCCTCAACGAATAAACGTATACTAATTGTGCTCGGCGCACACCCCAGAAACGCCACACAATCAAATGTATCCCCGTTTCGACAACCACCGTCAACCTTCAGGCGAAAGCCTCCACCCCCTCTAAAACACTTACGTTTGCCAGCTCTCGACCATGCAGAACGAACGCCAGATCAAACAAACGCTTTCGCCCACTGGATACGACCAACCTGAAAACTTATCCAACACGAAAGATGCCGGACCAACGCTCATCAGCGCCCAAGACCTCGACATGAGCGATGATGACCTCAAATCACTGCTTGGAATCATCTCGAAATCCTCTGAGCTATTGCCCACCAGCAATCCAGATGTGCCCACCACAGACACGGCCTCTGTTAGCCCCGAAAATCCCGACAAATCCTCAGATTGCGAGCCCTCCGAAGTGAAGACAAGACCAGACGCGCCTGAGAACGATAAAACCGTTATGCCGATCAAGCATTGGTGTTGCGAGAAAGACACGGACACGTCCGAGATCGATACCCCCAAAGAACTCGCCGATCGCTATCAGTTCATCAAGCCCCTTGGGTCTGGCGCTCAGGGCAAAGTCTACCTGGCAAAACGCCTCTCGGATGGTCAAATGACGGCCATCAAACAGCTTCGCATCGATTCGATCAAGACCTGGAAAGAATACACGCTCTTTCATCGCGAAGCCGAAGTCCTGTCGGGACTAGATATCCCCGGTGTCGTCAAATTCTATGAAGCGTGCGACTGCCTGGATGCCGATCCGCCGTGTTCCTACATCGTACAGGAATATATCGAGGGCATGACGCTCAAACAGATGCTAAAGAGCGGGTTCCGATTTTCCCCAAATCGCGTGTTTCAGCTCGTGCTACAGCTTCTCGATATTTTAGAAAAGCTACATACCCATGAACCGCCGATCATTCACCGCGATATCAAGCCATCTAATATCATCCTCAAGCCAAATGATGAGAATGACAGTTTTGAGGTCTATCTGATCGACTTCGGAGCAGTGGCCAACCCCCAGATTCAAAGCGGCGGCTCGACCATCGCCGGCACCTTTGGTTATATGTCGCCCGAACAAAACCTCGGACGACCCACGCCCCAAAGCGACACGTATGCCCTGGCTGCGCTGACCGCCTATATCCTCAGCGGCATCGATCCTGCGGACATGATGACCCAGGATATGAGACTCATCATAGATCCGTATATTGAAAATCATCCGAGGGCGCTCGTACAAACACTCCGGCGCATGCTCGAACCCAACCTCGAGCACCGCCTTGCCGATATCGGCGAACTACGCAGACGATTTGTGGACTTTAAAAATGGCATCTATGTTTTAGAACAAGAAAACTATCAGCCATTTTCTCAACCAGAACTCGCAGATAAACTCAAACACGTCGAACACCTCTGCCAACCTCGTAGTTTAGAGATATGGCAAAACCTCCCAGATATTCCAAGCAAACGCTCGGAGTTCCCGATCGACCTCAAAACGAATCCACGCTTTAAGGCTTATCCTTATATTCGATCCGATGCAGATGATAATCACATTTCATTAGACAAAAATAACTTGGGAAAACTCTTCTTTATTATTTCTTTCGCGACCATCCCTGTCGGAATTTTCACCACATATATCCTATCACACTTACCCCATTCGCCCATTGAACTGGTGCTTACAAATAATATGACTTTAATAATGTTGTGTCCAATTCTCATATCTGCCTTTATTACAACCGAAATTTGGTTTATTATTCGCCATAAAAAGACATTTTTTTATGCCCTCATCCTGTTGGCAATCAGCAAGCTCACACGACGATCGCCGCTTGGCATCCTTCCCAGCATCAAGAATGTGAATCACCAGGAGAGCCAACCGTGCCCGGAACATCTTTCGATTTTCCAGAACGGCTTAAAGACAATCGCCACCATCACTGCGATCGAATATGTCCCCACGCCCAATTATTCCGTTCACACCAATGACAGCTCGCCATCAAAAACGCCACACAAGGTTCAGCGCGTCGAAACATCCCCCGTATTCAGGATTTTCTATAAATTCAATCCCCCAGATGACGATACCGAACGCGATCTCATTCACTACATCGACACACATCGCGCACCAGACGACCTGTTCAAAGTGGGCGATCCGCTCCCCATCCTCTACACCGGCTTAAAGTACACGGCATCTTCCCCCCTCCATGTCACCACGAGCATGCCGTATCCTTTCCCGCTCCAAGATCTAGAACACCCCAAGGATTATATTGGAAGCAGCCAGCACCACGCAGCCTCATTGTTCCATGCCTAAGGTCAACAGCCCATATATTTTAGAACAAACCCATGACATACGAAACGCACGCCCTTGAAGCCGCACAAGGACAGAACGCACAAATCCCCGCCCCAGATGCGCCAAGCGCATCGCGCCATATAACCAGGCACATCTCCAAAACGATCGCGCAGCTCAGGTCTCGTCGTGCCAAAGACATCCTCGCTCACCCAAAGCACAAAATCAGCCGCGCCGCATCGCTACGCTATGACTTGCGCAGACGCAAGCCGCAAGACCAGCCCATGAGCGATTCCCCCACAGTTCTTTGCGAAGCGCAAAACACCTCCATCACGGCGAAAGACTGTGAAGATAACGGCGATACACAAGCCCAACAGACGGCGCAAAACTGCGAAGATAACGGCGATACACAAGCCCAACAGACGGCGCAAAACTGCGAAGACAACGGCGATACACAAGCCCAACAGACGGCGCAAAACTGCGAAGACAACGGCGATACACAAGCCCAACAGACGGCGCAAGACAGCGAGACTGATGACCTGAATGCCCCGTCGCTCAAAACCCCAAAGCGGCTCATCCTGCGCTACCGTTACGAAAAACTGCTCGGCGAAGGCTCAAACGGCAAGACTTATCTCGCCAAAGACAGGCAGACCGGGAATTCCGTTGCGATCAAGGCGCTCAAACTCATTCAGCTCGACAATTTCAAAAGCTTTGAACTGTTCAAACGCGAAGCGGAAACGCTCTCATGCATCCAAGTGCCAGGCGTGCCCAAGTTCTATGAAAGCATCCTCTCTGAAAATCTGGGCGAGGAGTGCTACATCGTTCAGGAATACGTCGACGCGCCTTCGATTCAAAGCTATCTGGATGCGGGCAGGGTATTTACAGAAAAAGAGACGCGCGTGCTGATGACAAAGATCGCCAAAATCCTGCTTTGCCTGCACACGCAATACAGCCCGCCGATCATCCACCGCGATATCAAGCCCTCCAACATTCTCTGCGCCCTTCCGGATAACGAAGACTGGAGCCAGATCTATCCGCACCTAATCGACTTTGGTGCCGTAGCAAATGCGCATTCAAACTCGGATAAATCAACGATCGCCGGCACCATTGGCTATATGGCGCCCGAACAGATTTACGGCGAATGCCTGCCGCAGACGGATTTCTATGCCCTCGGTGCCACAGCGGTACACATGCTGACCGGCGTAGCGCCTTACGATATGGAATCGACGTGTTATCCGCTGCCATTTGAGCCCTATTTGCCCGACACGATCTCTGCCGCCATGCGCGACCTGCTCAAACGCTTGCTGAGCCGCTATCCAAACGAGCGGCCGGCAAACGCACACATCCTGCTTCAGGAGATCACGGATTTCCCGAAGAAAAACACACCCAAGCCTCTCAAGCCGTTATCGCGCATAACTCAAGCCTACATACGCTGTCATGCGTTTTTGGAAAAGCTCTCGCAGACACTCAGCATCGCGCCCACATTGACATCGTTTTTTGACATGCTCCGCACCGGCGATAGGCCCACAGGAGGCCATCTCGCGGCAGGTACGCTTCGATGCGTACACGATCTGACGAGCCTCGAATACACATTCACGGTCAACAATGCCACTTGGACGGGCATCAGCGAAATGCCAGTCACCGTCATTCATTCCGAAAAGCCGTTTGTCTCGCACAAACCGACCGATATCCCAACGCTCAAGCAAGACAACGCCACCTGGGAAATCGAGCCGATCAGCACGCCCGGAGAGTTGCCGTTTCCCGGACAATGCGTCATCCTTTATCATCCCGACGATCCGAGCTGCAACACGCTTTATTATGTTTATAAACAAGGCCAAAAGCCGCCTGCCGGAGCGTTGAGGAAAAGGGATGCAGATATAGACTTCCACTGGGATACGCCCCCAGACGATAAGAGCGTGGTCAAGCTCGGGCATTGGAAAGAAGACAACATCCGTGAACTGATCCAAGAGATCATTCGTGGCTGATAGAGACTTTGTATTTGACACACGCCCGTGGTCGGGCACATAAAGACCGCGACGACGTATGAAATAGGCGGCGCGAGCAAGCCGTATGCGCCGCAGGCGCATAGGCGTGCCCAATTCATATTCAAGACCCTAAGATGCCCCAAGAGATCCCACAAACGCCCTCAAAACTCATGTTTCAATACCGCTATATACGGCTTCTTGGCGAGGGAACAAACGGCAAGACGTATCTGGCGGAGCGGTTGAGCACAGGCACGCGCGTCGCGATCAAGGCGCTCAAGCTCGTTCAAAGCGAGAATTTTAAGAGCTTTGAGCTGTTCAAGCGCGAAGCGGAAACGCTGTCGAGCCTGCAAGTGCCGGGCGTGCCGAAGTTTTATGAGAGCATCCTTTCGGACGCGCTGGGCGGCGAATGTTATATCATTCAGGAATACGTCGATGCGCCCTCGATCCAGTCATATCTGGCGCAGGGACGCATTTTTACAGAAAGCGAGACGCTCGCGCTGATGGAAAGCATCTGCGAGATTCTGCACCGGCTGCACACGCAGTACAGCCCGCCCGTCATCCATCGAGACATCAAGCCGTCCAATATTCTGTGCGATATGCCGGCACCGGACAGCGCGGCGGCGCAGGACAAGCGTCAGCCGTATCTGATCGACTTCGGGGCTGTCGCCAATGCCCATTCCAATTCGGACAAATCGACGATTGCCGGCACGATCGGCTATATGGCGCCCGAACAGAATTTTGGCGAATGTCTGCCGCAGGCCGATCTTTACGCCCTGGGCGCAACCGCCCTCCACATGCTGACAGGCGTTGCCCCCTATGAGATGGATTTCGACACCTACGCCATCCAATACAACGCGGCGCTCGACGCACACGCCCCGCAGACCTCCGCGCACATGCGCGATTTTCTAGGCTGTCTGCTCAATTACTCGTATGACAAACGGCCTGCGTCTGCCGCCGAAGCGCACGCCATGATCCGAAACCTGCGCGCTGGCAACCCCATGGATGATGCCAGCGCACCCGTCAAACCGCGCAAACGGAACATCCTTGAAACGATCCGGACAATCATCCGAAATCTTGTGTTCAACATCACGCCCAAAGCAGAAGACTACTTTGCCGCAATCGATCCGCTTTCCGCCCTGTTCAGGCTTGACCATGTTCGGCTCTCGCCTGGCACCGTCCAGAGCCGGACAGGCACCACAAAACTCGAATACACCTTTGAAGCAGAGGACATGACGTGGAGCGGCGTGACGAATGTACCCATACGGAAAATCGCATTCCGCTCTGATCAGAGCCTCGCAGATATGTGTGCCAATGCGCTTAAAGCAGACAGCGACTGGCTCAAAGACTTAAACGCCTTAAAACTCCCGGCAACATGCATCGTCTGTTATCACCCCAAAGATCCGAGCATTAACAAGATACTCTTTATCGACCGCGCGGCGATATCCGAACCGGAACCACAGCCAGTCATGCCATATGCCCCGATCATCACGCCAGATAACACAAACCAGCGGAAACGCGACTCCAAATGCCAAAAAAAAGGCCCTGATCGCAAAAAAAACAAATATTCTCAATCCCAAGCAGGGCAACGCCATGACTGACGACATCACTCCCCATAGGGCAACGCCATGACCGATGCAGCCATCACGCCCAGCAAAGCGCAAACGCCATACACGGCGCTGAAAGATGCCGAAACGCGCACAGATACGGCACTGAAAGATGCCGAAACGCGCACAGATACGGCACTGAAAGATGCCGAAACGCGCACAGATACGGCGCTGAAAGATGCCGAAACGCGCACAGATATGGCGCTGAAAGATGCCGAAACGCGCACAGATACGCGACGGCTTCCCGGCGATCTGAACGAGCGATACGCATACATTGGCGAGTT
Source organism: Pseudomonadota bacterium (assembly GCA_017555665.1). GTDB lineage: Bacteria > Myxococcota_A > Bradymonadia > UBA4248 > UBA4248 > UBA4248. Next base: position 8,507 of record JAFZFY010000046.1, read on the forward strand.
AGGGACAGGCGCACAGGGCAGCGTGTTTCTGGCAAAGCGGCGATCGGATGGTATTTTGGTCGCCATCAAAGTCCTCCGCATCGATTCGATCAAGACCTGGAAGGAATACACGCTGTTTCATCGCGAAGCGAATGTGCTTGCCTCCCTCGATATTCCGGGCATCGCGACATTTCATGAGGCGTGCGACTATCTCCATGACGTGCCGCCTTGTTCCTGTATCGTGCAATCGTATATCGAAGGCACGACGCTCAAGCAGGCCCTGAATTCAGGCTATCGTTTTTCGCTCCACCAGATCTACGATATCGCGCTTCAGCTCATCGATATCCTGGAGAAGCTGCACAAACACGACCCGCCCGTCATTCACCGCGACATCAAGCCGTCTAACATCATCCTGCAGCCGAATGGCCCTAGCAGTTACAAGGTTTTCCTGATCGATTTCGGTGCCGTGGCAAACCCGCAGATCCAGAGCGGCGGTTCCACAATCGCCGGCACATACGGCTATATGGCACCCGAACAGCATCTGGGCCGCCCGGCACCTCAGAGCGACACTTACGCGCTCGCCGCCCTGATCGCGTACATGCTCAGCGGTGTCGATCCCGCCGAGATGCAGACGCAAAACCTTCGTCTGATCATCGATCCCTATGTCGAGAATCACCCGCCTGCGCTCGTGCAGACACTTCGCCGCATGCTCGATCCCAGCCTCGAAGACCGTCTCGCTGACCTCGACACGCTCCGAACCCGCTTTGAAAACTTCAAAAAAGGCCTGTACATTCTCGATAACGAACCCCATCAGCCCTTTGAAAAGCCTGAGTTCAAGCGCAGATTGCGAGCCGTCAAGTCGCTCTGCGAGCCTCAGAACCTCGAACTCTGGCAGAACCTGCCCGATCTGCCCCAGAAACGGCCTGAATTTCCATTCCAGATCAAGACATCGCCTAGATTTGCCAGATATCTCGTGAACAGTGACGCGCCGAATAAATCACCGTTCATCTCGCTCTGCGAGATCATCGCCACGATTTCCGGCCCCACCGTGGTCATCGCCTTTCTGGTCTTTATCGGAAATTTGCTCACCAGCCTGATGTTCAACGAGGGCTCGATCATCATCCCCATGATCGTCTGCATCCTCGCCCTTGTCTTGTCGAATCATCTCCCCGCGCTTGCCAAGCGTCTTTCAAAGGGATCGATCGGTCACAGGCTCAAGACGCCGCTCGACCTGAGCACCGCGCACTGGAACCGACCGCCGATCAGCGACGGCCAGGACCCCACGCCGCAGCCCTGCCCCATGCATCTCCAGATGTACAAGACAGGCCGAAAGACGATCGCCACCGTTACCGAAATCACCTACTGCCCGCACAATATAGACGATTCCACGCCCGGCATGTCGTCAGAAAACTGCCGCATCCAGACACCGCCAACCTTCAAGATCTGGTACAAATTCAACCCGCCAGATGACGATAACCCGAACGATATCATCCATGCCATCGTCGTTCATCGCGACCCCAAAGGGCTCATCAAAGTCGGATCCCCTCTGCCCATCCTGTATCACGCCACGGCCGCAGGCATTCAGAGCATGCCTTATCCTTTTCCGCTTACAGACCTAGAACTTCCGGGGGATTATCTGGGCGGCATGCCTGTCATTGACCAATAACCCTATCCCCTATATAACGCCGGCCGGGGGCTGCCGCCCCCATCGGCGCTATCGGGCTTGCGCCCAATACGCGCCAGCCCCCTTTGCGCTATTGGGCTTGCGCCCAATACGCGCCTATTTTTCGGCGCTATCGGGCTAACGCCCAATACGCGCCTATTTTTGCGACCACACGGGTGAGCCATGGACAGAACACAGAGTATGCAAACGCCCGACGCACTCCGCATCGAATTCCGGTACATACGGCTTCTCGGCGAAGGCGCCAACGGCAAGACGTATCTCGCGCAGAATCTGAACACCGGCCAATATGTAGCGATCAAGGCGTTCAAATCCAAGCAGATCGATGCCATCAAAAACTTAGAATTATTCAAACGCGAGGCCATGACGCTTTCCAGCATCACGGTACCCGGCGTTCCGAGATTCTATAAAAGCCTGTTTTCAAACGATCTCAGTTCAGACAATTATATCATCCAGGAATATATCGATGCCCCGTCGCTTCAGACCTATCTGGACGAAAAGCATTCATTTTCCGAGCAAGACACGCTGATCCTGATGGCCAAGATCGCCCAGATCCTGACCGCCCTCCACACGCGATATACACCGCCGATCATTCATCGCGATATCAAGCCATCCAATATCCTCTGCCGCTGCCCTCAGAACCAAAACTGGAAAGACGCGACGCTTTATCTGATCGACTTCGGTGCCGTGGCAAATGCCTGCACATCCTCGGATAAATCGACGATCGCCGGCACCATCGGCTATATGGCCCCCGAACAGAATTTCGGCGAATGTCTGCCACAGTCAGATTATTACGCGCTCGGCGCCACCGCCCTGCATCTCCTCACCGGCGTGCCCCCCTACGAAATGGATTATGACGGCTTCACGCCGAAGATCGACGCGCATCTGGACAAACATGCCCCGAACACCTCGCCCTATATGCGCGAACTGATCGCAATCCTGCTCAACAAGGATGCCAACAAACGCCCGCAGACCCCAGAAATACTCGCGCAGATGATCCATTTGACGGAGAACCGCAAGTCTCCCACCAAAGCCGAAGCCAAGGTCAGCGGGCTAAATCATATCGTCTTACAGGCGATCTCACGCGTGATCCACCGCATCCTGAGCTTTGCACAGACCGAAAGCGCAAACGGATTCATACAGAGCTACAGCGGCAACGAGATCTATTACACCTTTGATGCCCACGGGCTTTCCTGGGGAGGCCACGCGAAGATGGACGAATACCTGAGCGATCACCCCATGTGTATTTTGTTCAACGTTCAAACAGGCACGCCCTGTCACGTCAGATACAGCGCCGCAGCGCCGCAGAACAACTCGCTCGATCTCATCTCCCCCGAACGCCCATAGATCCCCAGATCCCGCCGTAAAGCTATACAGACATGTCCAACGCCCTTGCATCGACCTTACAAGACACGGCATCCGTGCACACGCAAAAACCGTGTGAAATTCAAGCGCCCCCCTCCCAGGCCATCGACACACACGGCGCGTCATGCGCCGAACCTTCCCCGGAAAATCAGCCCGACATCAACCGTGATGCCGCACGATCCCAGACGGATGAGGCCGCATCCACACCGACCCCGCCAGAACTCCAAAATGCCTATCGAATCCTCAGGCAGCTCGGACACGGCGCACAGGGCTGCGTATATCTCGCCAAACGTCTTTCCGACGATACCAAAGTGGCGATCAAGCAACTGCGCATCGATTCGATCAAGACCTGGAAAGAATACACGCTCTTCAATCGCGAAGCGGAAGTCCTTTCCGATCTGCAGATTCCCGGTGTCGTCAAATTCTATGAAGCCTTGGAATACCTGAATGCCGAGCCGCCGTGTTCCTATATCATCCAGGAATACGTCGAAGGGCAGACGCTCAAACATCTGCTCCAATCGGGGTTTCGCTTTTCACTCGCACGCGTCTGCGAGATCGCGCTCCAGCTCATCGATATCCTCGAAAAGCTCCACAGTCACGAACCGCCCGTGATTCACCGCGACATCAAGCCGTCGAACGTCATCATTCAGAAACAGGCAGACGACACGCTCAAAGTCTTTCTGATCGATTTTGGTGCCGTCGCCAATCCCCGCATCCAGAACGGCGGCTCGACCATCGCAGGCACTTACGGCTATATGTCGCCTGAACAATATGTCGGCCAGCCCACGCCAAAGAGCGACACATACGCGCTCGCCGCGCTCATCACCTATCTGATCAGCGGCATGGATCCGGCAGAAATGCCGATTCGAGAACTCAGGCTCATCATCGATCCGTATGTCGAGAATCAGCCGCCAGAACTCGTCCAGACACTTCGCCGCATGCTCGAACCGGATATCTCGCAACGCCTGGCCGATTACGACGAGCTCCGGCAGCGATTCACGCGCTTTCGTGACGGACAGTTCGCGATCCAGAACGAATCCGTCGAGACGATCACCCCCAGAAAGCTGATGAAACAGCTCCGAAAGGTCAAGTCGATCTGCCAGCCGGGAAATCTGGAGATGTGGCAGGCACTGCCTGATCTGCCGCAAAACAGAGCCAAGATCAAGATCAAGACAAAATCTAGACAGTTTTTCCCAAAATCTAGAAATCTAACTAGATTCGAGGAACAGTGTGTACAGATGTCCTTTACCACGATCATCTGGTTCGCCGTCATCGTAGCGGTCATACTGATTGCACTATTCGTTCATATACCGTACCTCAGCCATAATGGGATCATCTTCATCGCGTTTTTCATCATTTTCGTTATCTTGATTCCAACTGTCAGATCAAAACACAGAGACAAGCTGGCCTATATTGCAGATACCGATTACCAATATAAAGCAGAGACTTCATCGGTCACGCGTTGCAATATGCTCGAACAGATCTATACGCATGGCAGAAAAACGATAGCCACGATCACCGATATCCAATTCCAGGCCCGAGACTGCACCGTCCCGACTTTTTATATTTTCTATAAATTCAATCCCCCGGATGACGACACGCCAAATGATATCATCCACTGCATCAAAACCCATATCATGCCCACCGGGAAGTTCAAGGTCGGCGATCCCTTGCCCATTCTATACACGGGATCTCTGGATCCGGACGGCGTCCTGCGCTGGGTCATGAGCATGCCTTATCCCTTCCCCATCCGTGATGTGGCGTATCCCAACGACTATTGCCACGTCTTGTCAAAACCAGTCGCCGTCCTGGTTCCCGTGGAGGATATCGAACCCGACGTCGAGATCCAGAACAACGAGATGTCGGAAGCCGAAAGCCAAGAGCCCCCGGCTCAAAAAGCGGCAGACGATCTCGATATAGAAATCGCCTGTTACTCGGCAGAAACCACAAACTGCGTATCTGCAGATGCGCCTCAGATCAACCGCGATGATTATATCAAATATCTCGATCATCAATCCGACACACACGATCCCGACACAGAAGACGAAGGCGAACGCTACATTTCTTCGCCCTATCTCCGTGCGATCCGCAAAAAAGAGGCGCAGCTGTTCCAGTCCTATTGATACGCGTATTTGTATGTATAGAGGCTCGTTTTTACACAACATATTCCATAACCACGCTCGCAGAACAGAGCCATTTCATTTGTTTTGACAACCATCAGGGCATAAGCGCATAAAAAAAAGCGGATTTCCAAAATGGGCGATATGTCGTCGAACAGGAAAAGCGGCAAAACCTCACTAAACGGCAGTTCAAGAAACGTCTCAGCGAAGTCAAACACCTCTGCCAAGCGCAGAATCTCGAAGTCTGGGAGGCGCTTCCAGATATGCCGGAAAACCGCCCGCCCTTCCCCATGACAATTCGGACACGATCGCGCCTGACGAACAAGCTTCTGATCATCAAGACGCTACTCGTGTTCCTCGTGTGCGTCATCATCGTGAGCGCCGATCACACCTACATCGCGCTTTTTTTTCACACCTTCGCTCTTTTCAAATCGCTCGAAATGATTAATGTATCAGCCCCGGCTGCAACGAGAAGGGGGCAGATGCATGAAAAAGATCAAACAGACAGACACAGAGAATAGCGAGCTTGCGCGGAAAGAGCTTCCGGAAATCCCGGAAGCCGCCGAGACAGATGTCCTGGATGACGAGGCGATATTCGAGGACATCTCGGAGGCCGCGCTCAGCGGAGACGAGACGTTTCCAGATATCGAGATCAGCGACGCAGACCTTCTTCCAGAGCCGCCGAGCCATCGCGCGGACAAGCGATACACGACACTCGATATCGATGTCGATTCGAGCGACGGCATGCTGGCGCTTCGCAGCGCCTTCAAACCCGACCACTATGCATCCGACCAATCGACCGATCCGCTGACGCTCTATCTGTCGCACATCCGCAACCACCCGATCCTGGATGCCGAGAATCAGCAGAAGCTCGCGATACGGTACAAGACCGAAAACGACCTCGAAGCCGCCCAGCTCCTCGTGCTCACGAACCTTCGCCTTGTCGTCAAGATCGCCCGCGAATACAAGCGCAGATGGGCAAACCTCCTAGAGCTCATCCAGGAGGGGAATGTCGGGTTATCCGAAGCCATCCAGCGATACGACCCTTACCGCCATGTCAAGTTCACCTCGTATGCGCAGTACTGGATCCGCGCGATGATCCTGAACTACCTGATGAACCACTTTCAGCCGATCCGCATCGGTTCGACACGCGCCGGGCGCAAGCTGTTCTACAATCTCAAAAAAGCGCGCGCACAGCTCCAGCAGGAGGGGCACACGAACCCCACGCCAGCCCTTGTCGCCGAACGCCTCGGCGTCTCCGAGCAAGATGTCATCGATGTCTCGCGCCAGCTCGACGCGCCCGCCCTCAGCATCGACCAAACCGCGCCCGGATACGAAAATGTCACGATCGGGGAACTCATCAAAGATACGAGCGCGAACCCGGAACAGGAAGTCGCACACGAAGAATTCTACGAAAAAGTACACGAGATCATGACCGATTTCGCCTCGCAGCTCACCGATCCGCGCGAACTTGCGCTCTGGAACCGCCGCCTCATGGCTGACGATCCCGTCACGCTCGCAGAACTCGGCACCGAATACCATATCAGCAAGGAACGCATCCGGCAGATTGAAGCACGCCTTAAAGACCGGTTCAAAGACTTCATCTCACAGCGCATCGACGGCGATATCGCGACGTTTATCGATGTCTGAACGACAGTCTTCAGATACACGACTGCACACGAGCGGCGATGCCAGACAGCACACGCCGCTTTTTTTGTGCCCAGAGCGTGTTTTTTGAGGGCAGCCGCTATCGGCACACGGCCGATACGCGGCTGATGGGGCGCGTCTATCGCGTTGCGATACGCCGCGCCACGCCGCCTTGCGCCAATGAAATAGCATGACACAAATCAAATGGACGCGACAACAATCAGACAATCATTCCATGTACATATTGTACATTTTTAACACACATTACATTCAAACATTAAACGAAACAGTACACACATTATTTTGACTTTGGTGTACATTCCTTATACAGAGCATACGGCGTATTTGGATGCCTTGCAGGGAATGGCCATGTCAGACAAAAAAAATCTCATACTTACCATCGCGATCACCGCCATGATTCTGGCGTCAGGCTGTGCCCTGGACGAGATCCGAGAACTGCCGACCTGCTTTGTCGGCAACGACTTTTCAAACGAGGATAATGCCAATCTGTACTCGGAAGAGGCGCACGATATCCCCGACTATTTCTGTCCCAACGTCGAGGACAAGTACGAATACTGCTACCAGCACATCAAGATCCTGAACAATTACATCTGCACGATCTGTCCGCGCGGAATGTATTTCTGCAATGACGCATGCCAGCCCACACCGTGTCCATTGCCGACCGAGAAGCAGGAATGCATCTATGTCAACGATTTCACGATGCAGGATGCCTCCGAGTATCAGACTCCTCCAGACGAAAACAGCCCCTGTCTTCAGGACACGCCCAAATATCCCTATTGCTACAGCAACACAGCCCAGACGAACTACCTGTGTTCGCGCTGCGACAAGGATTCAGACACGCCGCGCTATTGCGCAGCCACCGACACATGCACGGACACGCATTGCGGCAATTGTAGCGAGATCCAGGTCCATCTGATGATCGACGGGGAGGAGACCAGCCTTTGCGCGCTACCGATCAGAACGGCAGAAGATTTCCTTGAAGCCGCCCAGAAGCCGAATTCGTCCCAGAATTACATCCTCATGAACGATATCGACCTGAGTGATATCGCGGCATACAGCGGCGGAACCGTGACGTATTGGGAGGGATTCCGTGATTTCCGGGGAATGTTTGTGGCAGAGAGCCCGCGCCAGATCAGCATCCAAGCCGGAGAAGGCTCGCTATCATGCGGCTATGCCAACACCTGCGGTCTGTTCATCACGCTCAAGGGGGCGACGATCCACAACCTCCAGCTGAATTACAACATGGATCATCCAGGCGAAGCGGGGCTCCTGACCGGAAGCGCGACAGACAGCGTGATTTCCCGTGTCGAAGCAACGGGGCATTTATCCGGAACAGGGATAAGGCTCGGCGGCCTCGCAGGCGCCATTACGGCAAACACGCTGATCACGGATTCGAGTTTTTCTGGGCAGATCGAAGCCCCCGAAGCGCAGCATATCGGCGGTATTGTCGGTGAATCCACGAATTCAACCCTCAAACGGGTCAGCACGAAAAGCCTGTCCGTAACCGGCCGAAGCGAAGTCGGCGGCATCGTCGGGATTCTCGACAGCAAAAGCTCGCTGAGCGAATTGACGCTTGCCGAAGACACGAGCGTCACAGGCGAGAATAACGTAGGCGGCATCGTGGGACACTCGCAAGCAGACCTGCATCATCTGACATCGAAAGGCACGGTCACGATGGTCACGCCAGAATACCCGATGGAGTCCTACCAAGCCGGCGGCGTTGTCGGGTATCAGGAAGGCGGCACGCTGAAAGACCTGACAAACATGGCGCATGTCACGGTCACGGCACCGCTCTCTTACACCCTCACGGATAGTGCCGCGACAGCCATAGGCGGCATCGCAGGCCAGATCACGGGCGATGCATCGCTCAATGATCTGCACAACGCGGGCGACATCACCTATCTCACGCCAGCCCTTCAAGAGATGCGAAAGCAGTTCATCTGCCCCTCTCAGATCGGCGGCATCGCCGGCGGCATCGGCGAGTCCAATCGCCTCACGGAGCTTGACAGCGCCGTCAATACGGGCACGATCCGGGCTGAACACGCCCACTGCGCCGGCGGCATCGTAGGCAAAGGCACAAACATGGGCATCCAGAATGTCAGCAATACCGGCGCAGTCGTCTCTGCAGGCAACAATATCGGCGGCATCGCAGGACTGCTCATGCTCGACGCGCTTCCCGTGAACATCCCGGCCCTCACGTACACGAATTTCCACAATGAAGGCGTGATCACCGGTCAGAGCAACATCGGCGGCATCGTAGGGCTGGCATTTTCGCAGAACACGCGCATACCGCTGACATTCAGCCATATCCGCAACAGCGGCAGCATCCTGGATATCGAGCAGAATGTGTCCACACAGCAGCCGCATGGCGGCATCTTCGGCACGCTCGCGTTCAAGGGGCGTGAAGTCACGCTGACCGACCTGATCAACACCGGGGAGATCAATGTCCCGAATACCACAGCGACAGGCGGCCTGATCGGTGCCTGGGCACCTTATGTCGTGAACACCTCTTCCCCCGCAGAGGAGATGCATTTCACGCTGCGGCGGTCTTTTTCCGAAACCAAGATCCACGGCAAGGATATCGTCGGCGGCCTGATCGGGATGCTCCTACTCGACCAAAGCGACCAGCTGGCGTACCAGTGCCGCCTGGACTGCTTCCGCGCCCATACCGAAATGCACATGTCCGATGTCTATGCCGAAGGCACGCTTTCGGGAAACTATGCGATCGGCGGTCTGGTCGGGTATCTCGTCAGCACGCCGTCTGTCGCGGCTTGTGAGGTCATCAGCGATTTCATCGAGCCAGCATGCGACAGCTATTCCAGGAATGCCGCAACATTCTCGCTGACGAGCACGCTGGATATCCAGAACGCCTATGCCGCTGTAGATATGAGCGGTCAAGGGGGCATCGCAGGCATGATCGGACAGCTCAATGCATACCGAGTCCCGTCCGAAACGAACCGAATATCGATCCGCAACTTCTATCTCACGCGTTATTCGTCAAATATCGCGATCCAGAGCGGCCTGTTCTGCCCCCAAGGGGTCTCGCTTGCCGCGCCAGATGCCACCCAGATCTATGCCGCCCAAGGCATGTTTGACACCTTCGGCGATATCGACCTCATCGCCTCCCAGAACCCGGTCACGACATTCCACGAATTATTATCGGACGGCGAATTGCAATTATATGTTCACGAGAGGCCGCTGATGGATATACTGAACGAGCATCGGGGCGAACACGCCCTATGGATCGACAAAGTCGTATCGGAAACGACCAGGCATATCCCCACCCTTTCATTGTCCAATCCGGACACGCCGTAATCATTCCATGAACCTCGACACCCTGCGGTCACGCCTTGAGCATCACTACGATGCGTCTTACGCATCTTTCCATTCAAAGCTTGTCCCAGAAACGCGCTATCCCATCCACGGAGTCCGCATCCCCATTCTGCGCAAGATCGCAAAGGAGATCAGCAAAGCGCCCGATCTGGATCAAGCGCTGGAAGCTCAGCGCGCATCATTTGCGCGCGAAGTGCCGACATTCGAGGAAGTCATGGTTCACCTTCTGACGATCGCTTACCGCCGTGATACGCCAGACGAGATGCACAGGCGAGCGCAGCCCTCGTTTAGCCTGATCGACAACTGGGCACACTGCGACACATTTTCAGTCACCTATGCCAAGAATCTCTTCCGCGATGCGCGCGGCATCGAGATCATTCACGCCCTGATCTGCACCCATGACCTCTGAACCGTGCGTGCCGGCCTGGTCATGACGCTTTCCCTCAAAGACGCGCAACGCGCAGATTTCCTAGACTTCCTCGTCACGCATGCCGCCGATATCGACGACAGTGCCGTGCCGGTATCGATGGGGCTAGCCTGGGTGCTCAGCCAATATATCGCGACGCATCCCGATCAGACACAAGCCCTGCTGAACGCCTGGCCCTTCAGAGAAGACACGCTCCGGCGCACGTACCAGAAGATCCGCGAGTCTCGAAGGTCGGTATCTCCACGCTTGTAGCACACGGTCAAAAAGCTTGCAGTGCATAGACGTAACAAGCGTTGAATCACACGGACTTCAGGATCGACAGCCTCGTCACAATCGGGCAACAAAAAACCTAAAAAAGATTTGTTATTGGGCAAACGCTATATATATACTCATTCGCGAATGAGTGTTGAATAAGGAGGAACCGCCATGGCAAAAGAGATGTTTAAAACGAAACAGCAGACTGACACCAGTTCTCGTCTCGTCAATTCCAGTCCAACGCGCACCCCGGTGACACGGCCGATCAGCAAGCAGAACGACCCGATTGCAGATGCCGTTATCACCGTGAGTTCCGTCAATGTCCGCAAGGGCCCCGGCATGAACTATGCGCGAATCGGCGGCCTTGTAGAGGGCAAGCAGATACAGATATACGCGGTCGAGAACGGGTGGCTGAAGATCGCCTACGGCACCGATTACGGCTATGTCGATGCGCAGTTCACATCATACAAACTGCCGACAGCCGAACCCGAACAGCCGCAGCCCGAGCCGCAGCCCGAGCCGCAGCCCGAACCCGAACCTGAGAAGCCAGCCGTCGTGGATAACACGGCCCCCGCAGGCGCGACGTACACCGGTACCGAGACCGTGCGCAAGGGATCGAGCAACAAAGAAGCCGTCAAAACGCTTCAGCTCTATCTGAACAAATACCTCGCGCCGCTCGGTGTCTCAGCCATGAGCGTCGACAGCTCATTCGGCAACACGACCTGGAAATACCTGATGTATTATCAGTATTCGCGAAACCTCTGCGATTCGAGCGGCAAGATCGAGGTGGACGGCATCTGCGGGCCTAAGACCTGGGCAGCCATTCGCTCCGGTGCCCCAGTCGTCTATGATATCAACGAGCCGATCGCCTTCCACAAAGGGTCTAAACTCGATGCCAACTGCACGCAAAAACTCAGCATTGGCGGGGCGATGTGCCCGGCAGCGGCAGAGCGGTTCGAGGAATTGAACAAAGCCGCCAAGAATGCCGGTCACACGATCAAGCCCTCCAGCACGTTCCGCGGCATGACGAACATGGGCACGACCAAAGGCGTCGGCGCAAGCAAGAGCGGGCAGATCGAGCTTTTCGTCCAGCACGGCGGCAACACGACGTATGCTGCACGTCCGGGATATAGCAACCATCAGGAGGGCAAGGCCATCGATATCAGCGGTATCGCCAAACAGAACGACACGTCAGCCCTGTTCAAATGGCTTTGCAACAATGCCGGCAAATATAATTTTGAAAACTACAAACCCGAATGCTGGCATTGGAATTACACCAAATAATTCAGCAAACAAGCCGCCTCTGGCGGCTTGTTTCGTTTTTGGGAATCGCCGCGCATGCAGCAATCGCTGTGACCATGAATTTTAACACTCGCCCCCTTGAAAACGGAGGCGTTGGCTTTGTTCATCGTCCATCACAACAGCCATATCACGACGATAGATTTCGTTGCATATCGCGTTGAAGGCCACAATGACGCGGCATGCATCCCGATCGCCCGCGAGCCACAAATAAAAGCACGCGTTTTCGGAACAAACCGGTCAAAAAATAGATTATAATTTGAGAACCGGTTTTTGACCGGCGATCATCAAGCGAGGAGGCATTATGGAAAAAGTGATCATCTCGACAGAACAGGCTCCGAAAGCGATCGGTCCCTATTCGCAGGCAGTCCGCGTCGGACAGTTCGTGTTCATGTCCGGCCAGCTCGGCATTGACCCCAAAACAGGCGAACTCCCGGAGGGCATCGTTGCCCAGACCCAGAAATCCCTAGACAATATCGGCGCGATCCTGACAGCGCTTGGGTTGAATTATTCGCATGTCGTCAAGACGACCGTCTTTGTCAAAGACCTGGATGATTTTGCCGTCGTCAATGAGATTTACGGTTCTGTATTTAAAGACGCGCCCCCTGCACGCTCGTGTGTGGAAGTGAGCCGCCTGCCTAAACGCGCGCTTGTCGAGATCGAATGCATCGCCGTCTATCCCGAAAAATAAGAGGAGCGTTATGGACCAGAACCAGAACGAAATCATCACGATCAAACGGTATTCCAACCGCAAATTGTATGATACCTCTGCGAGCCGTTACATCACGCTGACAGAGCTCGGAGAACTCGTAAGGCGGGGTGCCAATATCGTCGTCATCGACAACGAGACCAAAGCCGACCTGACAGACATGACCCTGGCTCAAGTCCTGATTGCGCAAAAGAAACAGAAGCAGAGCGGCATCCGCAATCTGGTGACGGTGCAAGCCGAAACCTTGCTCCAAAGACTGAGCGTGCCCGTCCAGCAGATCAGAGACGAAGCACTCCGTCAGCTCGAAAAGCAGTTTGAGAAATTCAAGACCAAAGGGGAGAATCCCGACACATCAGAAGGCGAAGACAAACCATCATTTTCGTTGCTGACCAAGCTCGAATCCCTGCGCGCGAGTTCTGACGAGAAACTGCTTTCGCTGCTGCTTGTTCAGCGCATTGAACAGCTCGAAGACGAAGTCAGCGACCTGAAGCGCCGCATCAAGCTGCTCGAAGACAAAGATGATGACCGCCTCTAGGCAATATCTGGATCCATAGGGCATCCACCGAGGGGGTAGCGGCGTATGCGCGGAGCCAGCGAGACTTGTCGTGACACGTCTCGCTGGCGAGCACATAGCCGCGCAGGGGGAGGCTTCCCCCTGCCCCAAAACACACAAACGCGCATCAAGCGTTTTGCACAAGATTCAAGCATCACGGCATATCATTCCGGATTACTTTTTTATTGCATTAATTGCGCAATCCCCTTAATCTAATGTGCCGTCTTTTGTGCTCAAATTTTGGGCATTTTTTGGCGCGATACAGCACTCCCAGCGAGTTTAAATACTTTTCCCAAGAGTTATTCGTTATGCTCACTTTTATTTATGTCTGTTTTACGATCGTCTGTATCTTTCTGATCATCACGGTTCTGCTCCAGCCGGGCAAATCGGGTGGTCTTGGAGCAGCATTTGGCGGCGGCGGCAACACCGTGTTTGGCGCGAGCGGCGGCACGCCTGTATTCCGCAGAATGACAACGGTCGCAGCAGTCTGTTTTATGTTACTGAGCCTTTTGCTCGCCTATCTGTCGCTTGATGACTCCGTCACATCGACAGAAGTTCAGAAGAAACGCGGTCTTGAATATAGGGATTTTAACGCGGTGGAAGCGCCAGAACTGCCTGATATCGCGCCTGCCGCCGCGGCTGCTCCGGCACCCGTGGCCGAGGCTGCGCCTGTTGCAGCTCCGGCTCCCGTGGTTGAAGCCGCGCCTGTTGCCGCACCTGAGGCGGCTCCGGCTCCCGTGGTCGAGGCTGCGCCTGTTGCAGCTCCGGCGCCTGTGGTTGAAGCCGCGCCTGTTGCCGCACCTGAGGCGGCTCCGGCACCCAACGCGCTCTAATCTCGATTCTATTGCAA
>JAFZFY010000047.1 GCA_017555665.1 Pseudomonadota bacterium
CTCAACGGCGATACGCCCTTTTTGCCGCCCGCTATGTGCTCAGCCTTCGGCTTGCGCGCATACGCGGGCGGCGATGGATGCAAGGGCCAATACGATAGACGATATCACTGCATTTTTCACATGATCCGAGAAGTTGAATTTTATGATTATATATATTTGTAATTTCAAAAATATATAGTGAGCGCGTATTTGCCGCAGGCAAATAGCGCGAACCGAAGGGCGTATCGGCGCAAGCCGATAGCGCGTCAGGAGCCGCGTATGCCGCAGGCATAGCGGCTCTCAAAGCCAGCTAGCGATCCGTCTGCGGCGTGATCGTTTCGACGGTTGTGCGGTCGTAGGCTTTGGGGTGGAGCGCGCGGTCAATGACAGCGGGCGGTGCTACGGAGGCATGGGTATGCGCCGCGTTGGGGGCGACTGTGAGCCCGACGAGCTCGCCAGTTGCGGCAAAGAGCGGGTAGCCGTTTCGCGCCGTGAGGTGAGACACGGTGCCGTAGAGATGGGGCATGTCGGCCTGAAGTGCATGCTGCGTAAGCGATTCCTGTATCGAGTTCGGGCTGAGCAGGACATAGACCAGGCCCGGCGCGGGCTTGTCCGGGGGATAGATCGTGACGGGGTGGATATCGGGATGCGGCTGGCTTTCGAGAATGAGGATGTTCTGCGCGTCGTCGCGGTGCGCGATGCGTGCCGGCATGTCGCGGCCGCTGACATGGATCGTGACGGCCTCGGCACCGGTGAGCCAGTCGGCGGTCGTCAGGTAGAACTGATGTGCGGAAGTGACTGTTTTTTCAGGCGCTTTCCTTTGGCTGAACGGGGAAGTGGCTTCGTCCAGGCCGCGATCAAAGAAGCTGGTGGGGGGCTTCGGCGCGGCCTGTTTCGGCGCGACAGTCTCGACGAAGCTGTCTTCGGGGAGGACTTCGCGGACTGCGGCAGGGATCACGGCGACGGCGGCGCCATCGAAACGCTTTGTCGTGAGGAGGGCGTGCGTGGCGCGCTGCGTGGCATTGACCGTGAACACGGCGCTTCGCAGGCGTTGCTGAAGGCCGCGTCTGCCGGTATCGGTCATCATGGTCTGTTCGGCCGCGATAAGCGCGTCGTCAGGTTTCTGAGCCGGCTGCGGGAGTTCGGCATGCGCGGCGGCCGGGAGCAGCAGCAGGACGAGCAGGGGGATGCGTTTCATTCCAATTCTCCGGCGACGTTCCAGCGGAGATATTCGAGGCGTTCGCCGCGATCCTTGTATTCTGCGCAGGCATGCATGAGTTTGACGAGCGCGGCTTCGAGGCGCATCTCACCGCCGCTGATCGCGCCTGCATCGAGAAGGACCTGGCTGTTCTCGTAGAGCGGCAGGTCGATCTTGCCGACAGCGGCGTTCGCGACGAGGACATCGATGCCTTTTGCCGTGGCCTGTGCGACGAAATCGGCGATGTGCGTGCCAAGACACGGGACGGTGCCGACACCGAAAGGGATCAGGACGATGCCGTTGAGCCCGGCCTCGTCGCTGAGCAGGCATTTGAGCGTCTGGAGCTGAATGCCGGGGGTGACGTGAATGACCATGACATTGGCATCGAAGCTTGGGCGGCAGCGGAACGGGGCGGTCGGCCGGCGGACATGCTTGCCGATCGTGATATCGACGCCGAGCTTCGCAAGCGGCTCGCAGCCGGGGGAATCAAAGGCGTGATAGGCGCGCGTGTTGACTTTGCAGGAGCGGCATCCGCGAAGCAGAAGGCCGTCGAAGCATATGCCGACTTCGGGGATCCCGAGCGTCGCGACTTCGATGGAATCGGCGAGATTGCGGCGCGCGTCGTTGCGAAGCGCGCCGAGCGGGCGCTGGGCGCCTGTCAGGACGACGGGCTTGTCCAGGCCTTCCAGCGCAAATGCAAGCGCAGAGGCCGTGTAGGGCATCGTGTCGGTGCCATGCACGACGATAAAGCCGTCATAGCGGCTGCGGTTTTCGGAGATCATGCGCGCAAGGCTTGACCATTGCTGCGGGCCGATATCCGAGGAATCCAGATTGCATAGAATGGCCGAATCGATGCGGGCGATCCCCATATATTCCGGGAGCTGCTCGACAAGTGCGGAGGCATAGTGACCGGGTTCAAGATGGTCTTGGCCTTCCATGCCGATCGTGCCGCCTGTATGTATCAAAAGTATTTTTTGCATATCTAGTGTTTCTGTCATTTTGAACGGGGATGCATCTGTATGATGCATGATATCGGGGCTTGCATGCGGCTGTTGTCGCGATCCGCCTGCAAGACGGCGGGCACTTTATCAAAAAAGCAGGCTGTGTTCCACGGTACTGTTCAGTTCATGGGCATTTCTTGTGACGGTTCAGCCCACAGGCGTGTCTGAGGGATGGAGGGCATTGCGGACAGGCTGCAGGCTGTAGAGGATAGGGAGTCGTTAGCCGCACAGGAACTTCTGCCCTGAGGGTATATAAATATTCGACGGCTTACAGGCGCGAGTGGTGTTGAAGAGCGCATGATTTAGAGGGCGGCTGAGATGCAACGAATTGTTACATAAAAATGCAAAGCGGGGTTTGGTGTTTTGCGGTCTGGCGTGATATGTTAGAAATGGTTTTGTGTGGTGTCATCGTCCTGAACAGGAGACAAAATATGAAGTGCGGTCATTGGATTGCGGCATGTTTGATGGTGGGGATTTCGTCCGGATGTACATTGACGGAGATCGACGAGTGCCATGGCGATGTGAAGACGTGCCAGGATAACAAACTCATGCATTGCGAGAATGGCCGGTACACGCTTGCTCAGGACTGTGCGGATGAGGGCCTGGTCTGTGATCCCGATGAATATGCGTGCGTGAAAAGCAAGGTATGCCAGAAAGGGTGTGACGGTCGATATATCCGTGACTGCGACGAGAATGGCAATAGCAAGATCACGGATTGTGGCGATGATATGGTCTGCGTGAATCTGGAAGATTCGGGCTATACTTGCGCGACAGCGATCTCGTGTATTGCTGGCGCCGAGGTGTACGACAAGGAGACGAACTCGTGTATCTGCAACAGCAAGGGGCGCTGGATTGAAGTGGACGGCACCTGCGTCTGCGAGTCTGGGTATATGGCGCATGGGGAAATCTGCGACAGAGACCTGAATAACAATCACATGTGGGATTCGGAAGAGACCGCCAATGCACAGGGCAAGCCGTGTTTGGATGAATCGCAGTGCTTTTCGGCGAGAGATCAGGTGGTGTCGGCCTTTTGCGATTCATTTCTGGGAGGAGAGACGGCATCCGCGCTCTGCTCCACGAAATGCCTGGATGACGATTCGTGCGTGGATCCTGAAATATATTTCTGTCGAGAGGATGGCCGGTGTGTGCCGAGAGTGTTTGAAACCGTGTGGCAGGTCTCGGCAGGGGATACAGGACTCGCATTTCCCGGAGGCCGTGGGGAGGATTGCAATTATACGATCGACTGGGGCGATGGCAGTCCCAAGGAGAGCTTTACGTCATGTCAGGAATTTCGTCCCCATACTTATGATGCGCCTGGAACGTATCATGTCCGTGTGACCGGCAAGATCGAAGACTGGGCATGCGGGAATCCGCCTGAAAAACTATATGGTTTTGAGGATGAAGAGGAGGACATAACTGAGGATGACGAAGACCAGGCAGCGATAGACTGGAATGAATTATTGGATTTAGAGGATGTGGATGATTTGGAATATGATGCGAAAGAGGATTATCCTACAGATGATGGTGAGATTGCAAGAGGATGCGATCATTCCAGCGGTGAGGATGAGGAACCGACCGAGGGGGATGAAGATGATGATGATGAGGATGAGGAGGATAAGGATGATAAGGATGTGGAATGGGAGCTTAATTGTATTGATCTCGTCGGCGTGGAGTCATTTGGGCCTGTTGAATTAGGAGAAGGCGCATTTGAGGGGGCATCAAGGCTGGTCAGAGTTTCGCATGTCGATATTCCGAATTCATCGCATCTGACGAGTTTGAGATACTTCTTTAAAGATGCCGAAGCGTTCAATGATGATATCAATAATTGGGATACATCCAACGTTGAGGATATGTCCTTTGCTTTTGAGAATGCCGCTAAATTTAACCATCCATTGTCGCGCTGGAATACATCAAATGTTGAGGATATGTCTTGTATGTTTCATAAGGCGATATCATTTGATTCAGACATATCATCGTGGAATGTGGAATTTGTGAGGTATATGATCGGGATGTTCTGGGAGGCAACGAAGTTTAATCAGAATATAGAATCATGGAATGTTACGAATGTTGAGTATATGAACCGTATGTTTGAATACGCGTCTTCGTTTAATCAGCCTCTGAATAAGTGGGATGTGTCGTCTGTGAAAAATCTGAGTCTGATGTTTCGAGGAGCTGAAACGTTTAATCAGCCGCTTGATCATTGGGCGTTGAATTATCTGACGGATGCAAGCTATATGTTTTTAGAGGCAGTAAGTTTTAATCAGGATATCAACGCGTGGGAGATGTCCGGGGTTGAAAATCTAAAGGGTATGTTTGCGCAGGCGAAAGCGTTTAATCAGCCTTTGGGAAAATGGTCGTTGACGGATGCCAAAAATTTAAGCCGTATGTTTGAAGGTGCTGAGTCGTTCAATCAGAATCTATCGGAGTGGAACCCAGAGAAAGTGACAGATATGCGTTATATGTTTTCGTATGCGAAGTCTTTTAATCAGTATATCGGTGGGTGGAACACTGAATCTGTGCAAGATATGTCGCACATGTTTGACAATGCCGTTGCATTTAATCAGGATCTCAATGGCTGGAACACGGGACATGTGGTCAATATGGCATATATGTTTTACAATGCCAAGTCTTTTAACGAGAATATTCGTGAATGGAATACATCCAATGTGGATAATATGAACGGTATGTTTAGCGGTGCATCTGCGTTTAATCAGGATATTGGGGAGTGGAATGTATCGAATGTGAAATATATGGAATCGATGTTTTATCACGCATCTTCGTTTAACAAGCCGTTGGCATCGTGGGATACATCTCATGTGTTGGATATGTCCTCAATGTTTGACGGGGCATTGGCATTTGATCAGCCCATTGAGGGCTGGCAGGTATCCCAGGTGCTCAGCACATATAATATGTTTAATGAAGCTTCTGCATTTTTACAGGATTTGTCCGCGTGGGAAGTTGGCGGCTGGGATGAAGCGAAAGCGTGTTATGAGGGCATTTTTAATGAGAGCAAATTGTCGACGTCTCAAGAAGTGGCCTGCACGATGCTCAATAGTGAGAACTGGAGCGCGCTCGATGATGATAAGTTCGGGTTTTCTGAGTTGAAGTGCTCGGAGTGAAGCGCGCGCAAGCGCAAAAAGAAGCCGCGCGTATGGCCGAAGGCCATAGCGCGGCAAGAGGCGAGCCGTATGCGCC
>JAFZFY010000048.1 GCA_017555665.1 Pseudomonadota bacterium
CATGGATCGCCGACTTGATAATCCGGTTCTGGAAAGTCAGCGCCGTAGCACGCGACGAGCGCCGGGCTGAGTGCGAATGTCGCGCACAGAAACGCCGGTTTGCCAATCTTCTTGCGAAGGGTTTTGGCTTTGTCTTTGAGGTTGCTGATTTTTTGCTTGATGGACTCGAACATAAGAACTCCTTAAATCAATGATGACTTTCCGATTGTTATTGATGCGGGCGCGGAAAGTACTGAAACACAAACGCTACCATTTTAGTATAGTTCCCCTTGTTCATGCAATGAAGTTAGAGGATTTTTGGGGAGAAATATGGGGGTACTTCAGTCTTCATAATACGCCGTAGGCGTTTCACCCCCGATTGGCGGGATGCAAACGCCCAAGCCTTGCGGGCAATTTTCTGGCTATCGGCTTTCTTGGGCGGCTATCGGCTGTGCATTGCGGAATATGTCTGTGGATTTCGTATCAGGGTTGCTTTTTTCTGAAGAATTGTGAGATGTTTGTTTGAGGTGATGTCGTGAGGGAACTATGGCTCATATCTACAGAATAATAATGTTGTGCTTGGCTGTTCTGCTTTGTTTGCCCGCCTGGGCTGGCGAGAATGATCAGGTGTCCGGGACGGACGATGCGCTGAATACGGTGAACGAGGACAGCACAAGGCCGAGGAAATGCGGCTATATGACGTGTCTGCCGCTCGTTGAGCCGATCAACGATGTCTACTATACGGTGCAGGAAAAGCATGAAGCGTGGCTTCAGGCATCGATGTGGGGCGTACCTTCCAACGTCTTGTTCGCGCTCAATCCGGGGATCACGGCCGAGACAAAGCTCGAACCGGGGCAGAAGCTGCTCATCGAGGCGCGCTTGGACTCTGCGCCTGTGCCCTATTCTTCTGGCAAGACGAATCGTGGGCGCATCTATCACGCTCGCCCGATGCCCGAAGGCGAGGGGTATTTCTTGAGAGTGCTGCGCCCGAATTCCTGGGGCGTGGACACGACGATTCAGTCGCTGATGACGCTCTTTAAGGCATATCATGCCAAATACCCGAATGCGCCAGATATCAATGTCGGCGATATTTCCCGCAGGCGCGGCGGAAAACTCAAGCCGCATGCATCGCATCAGGCTGGACGCGATGTCGATCTCGGGTTCGTGCACAAGAATATCGAGGAAGTTCGCCATCCCGACCGCTTTATTTCTGCAAACGAGGATAATCTCGATGTCGAGAAGACTTGGTTTATGGTCGAGACGCTCGTGCGCACCGGACAGGTCAAAGTCATCTATGTCGATAAGCGCGTCCAGCGCATGCTCTATAATTATGCGGCGTACAAGCTTACCCCCGAGCAGCGCGCGCTGTTTTTCTCTTCGCCGCGGCATTCCGAGTCTTCATCGGCGATCCTGCAGCACTGGCCGGGGCATCGCAATCACTTTCATGTGCGTTTTGTCTGCCCCGAAGGACAGCCGGGCTGCAGATAAACAGTTGGTATTTTCTTCAGGCTGTGTTCTATGACTATGGATATGGCCTTTTAGTCCTCGCCTCTGCCCTTGCGGGCGCGCTTCTTCATTCTGAAGAGGGGGATGAATGGGCTTGTTATTAAATGGAGGAATTTATGAAACGTCTTTGTATCGCCACGCTCTGCCTTTCGTGCCTTTGCTTTTGCGGATGCTCCAAGCTTCTGCCGCGCACGCCGGAAGAGAAATTAGTAGATTATCTGAAAGAATATTCGGATATCATTATTGATAACAACGGAAAATGCGAAAAATCAGCGGATAAGATTAATAAATTCTTGGATAAAAATAGCGAGGATATTGCTGAGACGATCAAGGAGATCATCAAGCGCGCGGATGCCGACGAGAAGACGCAGGATGATGCCAAAAAACGTCTGGAGAAGAAGATCGACGAAGTGAACAAGTCCTATTCGGATGATAAGCGGGCGATCTTGCTGATGCCGGAATGCTCAGGAAACAGGGAGTTCAAGGATGCGCAGCAGCGTTTTATCCGCGTGCTCTTTAAGCCGATCTTGTCTTCGGCGTTTGAGGCCATCGGGGATGCATTCAAAAAGGGCATGAATGGCGAGTGATTTCTGAGAGACGAGCAAACCACGCGATTGGGCGAGTTGGGGTGTGAAGGCATGGGGGGACGAGGGGGATTTGTCTCTACGGATGCACGATGTTCCACGAAGGAGACTGTTATGGCAGAGCGCACATTTCCAATTGGCATTCAGACTTTTGAAAAAGTTCGTAACGAAGGGTATGCGTATGTGGATAAAACGGCTCACGTTTTCAGGCTGACGCATGGCACATCCATATATCACTTTTTGTCTCGGCCACGGCGCTTTGGCAAAAGCCTGCTGATTTCGACGCTTGAATCGTATTTTTCGGGGCACAAAGACCTCTTCGAGGGATTGGCAATTGCGGATTTGGAGCATGAATGGAAATCGTATCCGGTGCTGCATCTCGATTTGACGGGAGTGAATTATCATGAGGAGATCGCTCTGGAGAGTGTGCTGAATAATGCATTGCGCCAATGGGAAAGTGATGCGGATATCGTTCCTGGTATAAATGATGTACTAGGCGTCCGTTTTTTGAATGTCGTTGAGGGGATATCAAAAAAATATAAAAATCCTGTTGTCCTTCTCGTCGATGAGTACGAAAAGCCAATTCTGGACACAATTGGCGATGAGGAGGTTCAGGAAAGGCACCGCCAGACGCTGAACGGTTTTTATGGTGGCATCAAAAAAGCCGATAGATATCTTAAATTTGTATTGTTGACTGGCGTGACAAAAATCGGGAAACTGAGTGTATTCAGTGCATTGAATAATATCACCGATATATCTTTGATGGAGGAATATGCCGATATCTGCGGTATGACCGAAGCGGAGATTGAGCGAGATTTCCATGAGGATATCCAGGCCATGGCGGATGCACAGCACAAAAGTTATGATGAGATGCATGCCGAACTCAAGCACGAATACAATGGTTATCGTTTTAGTGATGAAATGGCACAGAGCGTGTACAATCCCTATAGTCTGTTGAATGCTTTGGCTAGAAAAAAAATCAGCCATTACTGGTACGAGACAGGGACGCCGACATTTTTGGTACATCTGCTAAAGAAATATCGTCCGGATGTGCATAAACTTGCAGGTTCTGTCATACAACGGGATGCCCTGACGTTGATCAACTCGTTTACGACGAATCCACTGCCGATAATATATCAAAGTGGTTATCTGACGATTAGCGATTACAATTCAAGATTTGATCGATATACTTTGGATTATCCTAATAATGAGGTAAAGCAGGGATTTTTGCAGGGGCTATTGCCATTGGTTGTTGGTGAACGCGAATCATCTGAATTTGATGTGGCGGCGTTTGTATTGGAAATTGAGGCTGGTGACACGGATGCATTCTTCGAGCGCATTGACACACTTCTGGCCAATGTGCCTTACGAAGTCAAATTGGATTACGAAGTGCATTTCCAGAATTTTGTATATCTGCTGTTCATGTTGATGGGATTTTATACAAGCGTCGAATACCATACAGCCAAAGGCCGCGTGGACCTCATTCTTAAAACCGACAAATATATTTATATCATGGAGTTCAAACGCGATAGTTCTGCACAGGCCGCCATGCAGCAGATAAAAGACAGGGCGTATGCCAAACCGTTTGAACTGGATGGCCGAAAGATTGTATGGGTTGGGGCTAATTTTGCGTCGGATATGAGTGCATTGGATGGGGTATTGGTGGAAGAAGGGTAGGACGGGGGCAGACCGCTCGTCTTACCCAAATACGTCCTGCGAGCGCGGCTATCTCGCTTCGCTCAATATGCGCGGCTTTCGGCGCGTATGCCCTAC
>JAFZFY010000049.1 GCA_017555665.1 Pseudomonadota bacterium
AAACGGCGCACGCAATATGGGTGTAAGCGATGATGTCATTCGGCAGATACCTGTACTTTTGGCAGAAAAAGTTGGAAAAGCTGAAGCCATACGTGCACAGAAAGCAATTGATACAGTTTTGGGCAAAGCAGAGAATGGTATATCGGATGAACCAGATTTTGTATTCCCCAAAGGCGATCCAAATGTTGACTATGCACAATACTTTATTGGTAAAAGCTACCTGGCAGGGCTGGCAACTGGCGAGGGTAAGCTTGGCGTGGCTAATGTAACATTCGAGCCAGGCACGCGAAATAACTGGCATATTCACCACAAAGGCGGTCAAATATTGATATGTGTGAGTGGTCGCGGATGGTACCAGGAATGGGGCAAACCCGCACAGGAATTGCATCCCGGCGATACGGTTGATATTCCGTCAGAGGCAAAACACTGGCATGGCGCTGCCAAGGATTCGTGGTTCCAGCATATCGCCATTGGTGTACCGGCCGAAGGCGCAACGACGGAATGGCTCGAAGCCGTTTCGGATGAAGAATATAATAAACTATAATTTGATGGTGCGGGGGGCGGCAAAATGACTATGGAAAAACTCGCTCAAATCTTATCGCTCATTACCAATCAGTCCGATGTTGTTGGATTTACAATTGCAGAATATCTGCCGTTCGATGAACACAAATTGCACAAGATGCTTGCTGGTTTGAAAATATTTACAGAATAGAACAGCCAAATGAAATGGCTGAATTCTCACCGAAATAATTAGGAGACAATATGAAGGAATTTCGTGTCGACATGCGTCAGACAACACCAGAAGAAATGGCGCAAGGCAAGCGCGATGCGCAACTAGTGTTTGAACTTAACCATACCATGCCATTTACTGAAAGGTATGGCGAGATTGTCAAAGAACTATTTGGAGATCATATCGGCGAGGGGTCGAGGATTAATGCTCCATTGACGTGTGTATGTGCAAACATGGTCAATATCGGCAGCAATGTCGTGATTATGAACAATTGCCTGATGATGGCGCGTGGTGGGATTACCATTGAAGATGGTGCCATGATTGCTGCAAATGTACAGTTGATATCCAACAATCATGATTTGCATGATCGCATGATCCTGACTTGTAAACCTGTCAGGATTTGTAAGAATGCATGGATTGGTGCTGGTGCAACCATTTTACCCGGTGTGACCGTTGGTGAAAATGCTGTCGTCGGTGCGGGGTCTGTCGTCACCAAAGATGTTGCTCCAAGCACCATTGTTGCTGGCAATCCCGCACGGTTTATCAGAAATATCGAAGCAGCAGACAAATAGTATCACCGCCCGCGTGCGTATTGGCGTGGCCCATGCTTGCGGCATGCGGCCAGTGCTTTGGGCTATTTACGGCGATGGCAAGGGGTGCCTAGGCACTGTCAATACGCAACTCATTGCATAAATATCAATCCAAAATTGGCAATATAATTTATATATCAAGGCATATATAAATTACTATCGGCAGGGATCGCCATACTCAAGTATGGTATGAATGCCCTTTTGCATCAGATTGCATCCGATTTCGGCGAGTTGTTCTATGGGGATATTCATATCATTCCGAATCCATGCAGAAATGACGTTGTAGATAGCACCTGCCCAATACATATTGGAATAGTAGCGATTCCAGTCATTTTTAGATGTGGTTTCATTCATGGTGGCAGCAAATTCCATGATGAGTTTTTCGCCAAAACCTGCTTTGAGCAGGAGCTTGTACTGTGGTGCGAATGATTGCACATTTTCAAGTAGAGCCATCCAGGACTGTTTGGCTTGAGTGATGGGATCGTATTGTTTGAGTATTTTACTCAGGGTATGGTTAATGCTCTGCATAAAGCCAGACAATATATCTTCTTTGGATGTATAATTTCTGTAATATGCAGTTCTCGATACCCCCGCACGCCGGGTTATATCCGTAATGGAAATGTCATTAAAGGATTTCTCGCTCATCAGATGGATCAGAGCAGATTCAATGCATTGTTTGGTAAATGCGTTTGCTTCCTGATTGTTCTGTCTCAGTATTTTATGCCTATCGATATCCATATTTTCCTTTCAAAGCTTATCACGACGTTACATTTAGCGCCTGTTTGTTGCATCCATAAAAGATGGGTTGACCAAAATGCTGGATGTCGTTACATGTGTTTCGATGTTACAGATGTAACATCGAAATAGAAATAACCACTCTTGAAATCACTTTCAAGCAAAATCGACGGGGAATTTATGGATAAGAAAATTATTTTGATTACTGGCGCTACAGACGGCATTGGCAAGGAAACGGCGACGACCCTAGCAAAACAGGGGCATCATATCATTGTGCATGGTCGCAATGAAAAGAAGGCGCAGGATGTCGCCGCTGAAATCAAGAGGATAACCGGTAATGATGAGATAGAAATTGCCATTGCAGATTTGCTTTCATTCAAAGCCATCAAAACCATGGCAGATGGGCTATGCCAGAAACATGATCATCTGGATATCCTTATCAATAATGCAGGTGCTGTTTTTTCGAAAGACCTTGTGCTGACGGAAGATGGCGAGGAACGAACGTTTCAGCTCAACGCCTATGCGCCTTTTTTACTGACACATCTGTTGTTGCCATTGCTTCAAAAAAGCCCGTCTGCACGAGTCATTTTTGAGTCGTCAGCGGCTCATGGCGTATCGAGAAAGCCAGATTTTAACGACATGAAATGTGAAAAAAAATATGATGCTCAAGGAAACTATTGTCTTTCAAAACTTTATGTCATCTGGGTCATGCAACATTTTGCAAAATATCTTGCAGAGAAAAACATCGGCAATATCACAATGAATGCCACGCATCCCGGAATGGTGATGACAAAATTCGGCCAGAATGAAAAGAAAGGATTTATTGTCGATTTAATTTATTCCATCAGTTATAAACTTGGGTTGGGTGATACAATCGAAGACGGTGCAAAATCCGAAATCTATCTGGCAACTTCGTCGGAAGTTGAGAAAATCACTGGCAAATTTTATAGTAACAAATGTAAACTCGAGATACCGAAGCAGAAGCATTATAGTGAAGAGAATGAAAAAGCGATATGGGACTATTGTATGAAAATTTGCAAACCATTCATGGGTGAATATAAATAATCCTGTATTTAAATAGATGACACATTTTCTGCAAGGATTTTGCTAAATTGGCATAATCTTAGGAGGGTGTGCATGAGTAAGAGAAATTGCTATGATCATGAGTTCAAAGATCAGGCAGTCAAGCTGGCGCTTGAGATAGGCCCGGCAAAAGCCAGCAATGAACTGAAACTTCCAGAAAACACAATCTATGGCTGGATGCATGCTTATCGCCAGGGGCGGCTTGACCTCGGTCCTGGAACGCAGACACCAGAACGGGCATTGACGATGAATGAGGAACTGATTGAGCTTCGAAAAAAGTGAAAGAGCAGGCAAAAGAAATTAGGCGTCTAAAAGAGGAGAACGAATTTCTTGAGGAAGCAAGCGCTATTTTCGCAGCCAGCCGTCGGAAGTCAGCAAAGACGTGAGAATGCGTTTCGTTGCACTCAAGACTTGCGATGGCGAGAAGAATGGCAAACTGGTTTTTTACGGCCGGGGATTTGGTGTCATTCGCAGAGGGACTATAACTATCTTGAAACGATCAAACAGCCTTGGAAATATCAGGAAATTGCAGATGCCATGAAAGCAATCAGAGCAGAAGACATGTGTAACGACAAGTATGGTCGAGTTCGCATGCGTCAGGCGTTGATATAACGGTTGCCAGAAGGAACAGCCATTCCCTGTGAGAAAAACATGTCACATTTTTGTTGACAGGTTTGGTTTAGGAGACTACAAGTATGCCCAGCGTGTAACAATGGTGGTTACACGTTGGGCTAAGTCTTTATAAGGAGTCTAAAATGAAGATCGCTGTCGTAGCAGCCAATGGCAGAGCAGGAAAGAAAGTCGTCGCCGAAGCAGTCGCAAGAGGCCATGAAGTAACGGCATTCGCAAGAGATGACAACCAGAGCATCGCACAGAATTTTTTCAAGTGCGACATTATGGCGTTGACTCGCGAAGATCTAGCGGGGTTTGATGCAGTAGTGGATGCGTTTGGTGCCTGGAAAGAAGAAGATTTACCGGGCCATGTTGCGACATCGCAGCATTTATGCGACATTTTGTCGGGCAGCGATGTCCGGCTTTTGATTGTCGGTGGTGCCGGCAGTCTTTATGTCAACAAGGAACATACGGTTGTGGTCAGTGACAGCCCGGATTTTCCGGCGATTTATCTGCCCTTGGCAAAAGCACAGGGTGAGGAGCTGGCCAAATTGAGAGGTAGAGAGGACGTCAGATGGACGTTTGTGAGTCCGGCGGGAGATTTTCAGGCGGATGGCGAACGTACCGGTGAATATATTCTTGCTGGTGAGGAATTGACGTTGAATTCAAAGGGCGAGAGTATTATTAGCTATGCGGATTATGCGATTGCGATGGTCGATGAGATCGAGCATGGCGATCATATTCGCCAGCGAATCAGCGTTGTGCGAAAATAGTGTATAGGAGCTCCAATGCAGATAAAAAGCCGGTTTTCGATTGCTATACATATTTTGACATGTATTGCCTATTTTAAAGATCAATACAGGGTCACGAGTGAATTTCTGGCGGGGAGCATTGGAGCTAACCCTGTAATTATTAGAACCGTTATGTCGGCGTTAAGACAAGCCGGACTTGTCTTGACACGCCAAGGATCAGCAGATATTTCGATTACAAAGCCTCTCGATAAGATTACATTATATGATGTATATCTTGCAGTGGAATGTGTATCGGGAGAGGGATTGTTCCATCTGCATGAGCATCCGAATCCGGCTTGTCCTGTGGGACGCAATATACATGCGTGTCTTGTGCCTCATCTTGAAAAAGCACAGATCGCCATGGAAACCGTTCTGAAAGAAACAACACTTCAGGATATTGTCGATGAAGCAAGGGAACGGGAGCGACAAAATGAAAACTGATATCCTGCATCAATTAATAGAATGTCTTGGTGCGGAGCGTGATGATTTTGGGGGCATTCGGATGCCAGATACAGAACAGGAAATGTTCAGGCTTTACCGAAGTCTCGTCAATATTCGTCCGGCAATAAGAGCTGACGCACATTATTTAGGATTGGAGGATGCGTATCTCACGGCATTGACAAAAAGCAAAGGCATTACCGATATTGTGGACCTACTCCCGGTCGAGGATGGTATATATCTATGGCAGGGGGATATCACTACGCTCAGGTGCTGTGGGATAGTGAATGCCGCAAATTCCGGGATGACTGGATGTTGGCAGCCATGCCATAATTGTATTGATAACTGCATACATACTTTTGCTGGCGTGAGGTTAAGGTATCAATGCCATCAGATTATGCAGGAACAGGGGCATCCAGAGCCGACAGGTAATGCCAAAATCACACCTGCATACAATTTGCCTTGTGATTATGTCATACATACCGTCGGACCAATCGTTGAGGGCAGATTGAATGAAGCTCATTGCAGGTTGCTTGAGCGTTGCTATAAAAGTTGCCTTGAAATTGCAGTTCAGAATAGCCTGGAGAATATCGCTTTTTGCTGTATTTCAACCGGTGTATTTGGATTTCCACAAAAAGAGGCCGCAAGAATTGCCGTGAATACAGTCAGAAACTTCCGAAAAAATCACTCTATCAACGTATTGTTTAATGTCTTTAAGGATGAGGATTATGAAATCTACAAAGAGCTCTTTGGCAGAAATTGAGCGTCTTCAATTCGAATTGGATACAGCAAAAGCAATCGTGATTGGTGCTGGGGCGGGTCTTTCTACTTCAGCTGGGTTTACCTATTCGGGA
>JAFZFY010000050.1 GCA_017555665.1 Pseudomonadota bacterium
CCTGGAGATGGCGAACCTTCTGCTATGGCTGAGACTGGGTAAAAGATTAGAAAGAGGAGAAAAATGGAAGGTATATATTTCATAATAGTGTTTTCACCATTGCTAATGGTTGCCATTGATGACTGTGGATAGGTGGGGGACTCCATGCGCTTTTATGATGTTGGTTGATTCTTATATCTAGTTATTGATTTCGATTGGGGGCGATATGTAATGAATGTCTTCGCCAGTGAAGGGGGGGATATGCCGTGCATTAGCTTGATTACTGATGCAGTTCCGGAAATCATCTGGCACGTTATCGGGGCACTTAGCTGAGAAATTGCCTGTATTATGGGATACATTTAAGTTGATATTGAAGGTTTTGGGCAACGAATTGACTATCTGGTCGTCAGTGTTATCAATGCAATATTGAACGATTTCTTTTAGAGCTAATTCTGCGTCTATAAGCGCATCTTCGTTCGTTCGTATGCATTTGCCGTAGTCGTCAATGTGATAGCCTGTTTTGCATGCTTTGGCTTTGCAGACGCCAGAAGCACAGCTGACCGCGGTGCTATTGCTTATCTTGGAGGTATTGCATGGCGTGCCGTGTTCGCCACAGTTGTAATTGTCGTCTACTTCGCAGGTGCCAGCATAGACGTGATAGCCGGTTTTGCATTTTGTGACTTTGCAGATACCTGAATCACAGCTGACCGCGATGCTGTTACTTACCTTGGATGGGACGCACGCATTTCCGTGAGCGCCGCAGTTTTTGTTGTCGTCTATTTCGCAACGACCATCGTAGATGTGGAACCCGTGCTCACAGCCTATGACTGTGCAGGAACCATTCTGGCACTCGCTTGTGCCGTTGGCGACATAGCAATAATTTCCGTGCTTTCCACAGTTGTTATTGCCGTCTTCTTCGCAGGTGCCATCATAGACGTGATAGCCAGTTTTGCATTCTGTGGCTTTACAGACACCAGAATCACAGATGACCTCAATGCTGTTACTTACCTTGGATGGGACGCACGCATTTCCGTGTTCGCCGCAGTTTTTGTTGTCGTCTTTTTCGAAACCGAAACCATATAAGTGATATCCGCTGTTGGATTTTATATAAATATAAACAATGATTGTAACCGTGATTACTATAAGCAGTACGACAATTCCGAAGATGAGCCATTGTTTTAAACGGCTTTCGCCGCCAGTGTCTTGTGCATTCTCTGATTTATTTGTCACCTTGGTGGGGGTAAGGCCGCGAAAAACAGATGCACGTTCCGCGCAGGGCTTTCGGCCTTCCTGCAGAGCCGTCAGATCTGTAATAACATCCATAAAAGATGGGTACCGATCGTCTGCTTGTTTCATCGTGCACTTGCGCACGAGGTCTTCAAGCCCAGGGGGAATCTTTGACTGATCGGGGCGTTTCATCTCTGGCAGAGGTTCGGTGGCCTGTTTGTGAAGCACCGCCAGGGCATTTGACGCTTCAAATGGCAAATGCCCGCAAATGATTACAAACAGAAGGATTCCGAATGAATAGATATCCACCCTCGAATCGATCGGCTGGCCATAACACTGTTCAGGGCTCATGAACTCTGGCGTGCCGACGATCATGCCGTTCTGCGTCAATGTCTGCAAGCGCCCGGCCTTCAATTTGGCGATACCGAAGTCGAGTATCTTGACTGAAAAGCGCCCGGGCACTGTTTCAATCAGCATGACATTATCCGGCTTTAGGTCGCGATGGATGAAACCCTCCAGATGGAAACTCGCCAATGCATCCGCGATTTGAATACCGATGTCGATGATCTGACGCGTCGAAAACACATATCCGGATTTCACATAATGGGACAGCGTTTTGCCCTTCACGTACTCCATGACGATGCAGAGCTGTCCGTCCACGGTCAGAACATCGTATAGCTTCACCGCATTGGGGTGCGTCACTTTCCCATACAGATGCGCCTCAGTGATAAAACGCTGAACAGCCACGTGATCGTTGTAAAACTCAGGCTTGAGCTTTTTGATTGCAACCAGCCTGCCTGTCCCTTTTTGTCGGGCGAGATAGACCTCCCCCATGCCACCAGAGGCGATCAGGGATTCAACAGAATATTTGTCGTCGAGGCATTTGCCTAAAAAATTGTCCATTTCCAATCGATTGTTGATGGGGATGCAAAACATCCCAACGCGCATAGAGAACCGAATGCCTACTTTAGTACCTGAGCCTGAGGCTGTCCAGATTTTTGGCAATACGGCGCGCGTTTGTCGCGCCTATGCGTTGCATACGGCGCGCGTGGTGCCGGGGGCGCGCCTATTGCCTGTCGGCAATACGGCGCGTGTGGCGCGCGCCTATGCGTTGCATACGGCGCGTTTGTGGTTGCGCCGCGATGCGGCGGATTTGGCTCCCGGGAGATCTGCTTGGATAAACAAAGAACTTGAAAATATGCGGATTTTGCTGGATTATACTGGATTTGGACATCATAGGGGTGTTCCCAATAAAAACTGAATAATATTGAAAGGAAAACAAAATGAAAAAATGGTTCTCTCTCATGTTAATGTTCGTCGTATTCGGTCTGATGCTTGTGGGGTGCAGCGATTCCCCAAAAACGGTTGCTAAAAAATGGATGCAAGCAATCGAAAAAGGTGATGTCGCGGAAGCCAACAAATACTCCACAGAAAGAACGCATGTTCTCAACGGCTTTGTTGCATCTATGGTAAATGAAGCTAAAGGTAAAGATACCAAAAAAGACTTTAAGGAAGGACTCGAAAAACTCGACGACGCTCGTGTAGAAATCGATGGCGACAGAGCCAAGATCTACACATCTGATGATGATGATAATCCGATGACCCTTAAAAAGGTCGACGGCGATTGGAAAGTCGATGTCGAAAAATAAAGTGATCTCAAGTTTTGAATCGAAAATGTATAAAAAGAAGCTGTGGAAACGCAGCTTTTTTTATATCATCGGCATCCTGATGCTGGGGATTCTGGCCGGATTGCTGATACTTGGCTTGAACATGGCCTATTTCTATCATTATAAAAAATTTCCACCACCGCCAGATCTGTCTGGGATTCAACCATATTTAAAAAATGGTGATATCATTTTGCGTTCAGGCATTGGGTTTTGGTCAGAAAGTTTCCGTCAAAGCAATACCAAAGATAAACGATTTTCTCATGTCGGGATTGTTCTTGTAGACGAACACGGCACGGTTTCTGTACTTCACTCCGAAGGCGATGACCATACCGGTAATGGCAAGGTCGCCATTGTGTCTTTGGAAAAATTCGTTGGAGACTCGGTGGACATCGGGATCAGCCGTTTACGGGATGCCGATCCAAATCAATTTGCCGCCGAGGCAAAAAAATATCTGGGGCGGCCATTTGATTGGAAGTTCGATACGGATTCCAGTTCTGAAGTATATTGTACCGAACTGGTGGAACTGGCAATGAAAAGCATATATCCTGAGCGTTCATTGTCCCGCAACAGCCAGAATATCATCCTCCCAGAAGCATGTTTGGATAGGCGATTCTTTACAGAAATTATTTTATCGGATAACGCCCCAAAAACTGAACCATGACCTCTCTATCGTGCGTGCTCCCCAGAGTGGGCATTTTTGACCTATTGCCTATTGCTTAAAAAAGTCGCTGCATTTTTTTTGAAAAAATAATTTGACAGTAGGGCGATGTGCGCGTATAAGCCGCTCCTCGTTGACGGGCTCAAAACTGAGTCCTCGACAGATTTGAAAACCGAAGAAGAGAGAGAAACAAGCAGAAGTGCGAGCCTAAAAAAGAGGCTCTGGGTGACAGAGACCTCGAAGATGCGAAAGCATCGACAAGAAAGAAACTAAGGACGTTCGCGAGAACGTCTTTTAAATACAGATCAAACTGGAGAGTTTGATCCTGGCTCAGAACGAACGCTGGCGGCAGGCCTAACACATGCAAGTCGAGCGTGAAAGGGGCTTCGGCCCTGAGTAAAGCGGCGCACGGGTGAGTAACACGTGAATAATCTGCCCCCATGACCGGGATAACAGACCGAAAGGACTGCTAATACCGGATAAGCTTCCGCACCAACCGGGTGTGTGGGGAAAAGGACGGGATCTTCGGGCCGTCCGCATGAGGATGAGTTCGCGTTCCATTAGATAGTTGGTGAGGTAATGGCTCACCAAGTCGACGATGGATAGCTGGTCTAAGAGGATGATCAGCCA
>JAFZFY010000051.1 GCA_017555665.1 Pseudomonadota bacterium
TTATATTCGTGCTAGCCACAGATTATGTCGTCCGCACAGAGGAATGCAGTGCAGCAGGCCGCTGTGATGCCTTAATAGAAACCGAAGATACCATATATTTATTCGAGTTTAAATTGGATGGTACTGCCGAAGAAGCATTGAAACAAATCGATGATAAGGGGTATGCGATAAAATATGAAGCTGGAGACAAACGGATTGTCAAAATCGGCGTTAATTTTGAGAAAGACAAACGCACGATAGAAAGATGGATTGTGGGGTAGGAATGCCCCCAAATGGCTCTGTTCAACACGAGTGGAGATGCCGTCCTTTGGGTACATCGAACATGGGTGAGCGTAAGCCCCCCACCGCCCTCTCCAAACAGGAGAGGGTGCCCGCTGTAGTGTCAGGTGAAGTTCGGAAAAGCCTTTGAATCGTTGCGTTATTTCAAATTTTTGGAAGTCCTGTTATCCGGCTTTGTGCGATACGTATTGCCCTGTCCATACGTTTCACCTCACGCAAACAGCCTCCCCCCATACCATACTCGCTCAAAGTTCACTCGTCTCACGCTTGAGTCCCCCTGTCCGTGCTTAAACACGCTTGAGCCCCCTGTCTTTGCTTAAAGTTCATCCGTCTCACGCTTGAGTCCCCCTGTCCGTGCTTAAACACGCTTGAGCCCCCTGTCTTTGCTTAAAGTTCATCCGTCTCACGCTTGAGTAACGCCATCCATGCCCAAAGTTCATCTTATTCAAACATCAAGACTGCGCTCTGCCAGCGTGGAGATGCCGTCCTTGGTTCACCAGACATGGGGGAGCTTCAGCGAACCCACAGCTCTCATCAAACAGGAGAGTGCGCCGCGAAGCGGCAGGTGAGATCCGTAAACCGCATCCCCATTCGTAGAACGGAGCCTTTTAAAACAGCTGAGTTGCTGAACCGCGCTGGCATTGTCCTTCCCTTTGAAAGAGGACAACAGGTTTCCAGTTCATGCACAATGGTGTTGTGATAAAAGTTTCAATATGCGAGTATGCTAGATTTGAGTCACTGTTAGGGTGTCTGTGGGGGTAATCGATCACCGGGTAAAGGAAAGGGTTTCATGAACGCAGCTAAGGTAAAGAACTTCGTGCTCGACACAAACGTCATTCTCCATGATCCGCTTGCGATCACCAAATTTGGCGCGAGCAATGTGATCATCCCGATCTATGTGGTAGAGGAGGTTGACAATTTCAAGAAGCAGCTCAATGAGCTAGGGCGTTCGGCCCGTCTGTTCAGCCGCACGCTTGACGAATATCGCGAGAAGGGCAACCTTGCCCAGGGTGTCCGCATGCCGAGCGGCGGCCTGTTGCGCGTGATACCGACCGAGCGCAAATATATGCCTCAGGACAACATCGCGACGAGCAAGAATTCGCCGGATACGCTGATCATGAGCGTCGCGCTTCGCGTCCAGGCAGAAGAGCCCGATACGCCGTGCATCTTTATCACGAAGGATACGAACCTCCGCATCCGCGCGGACGGCATGGGGCTTTCGAGCGAGAACTATGAGGAACGCGGCTTCTCGATCGACGAGCTTTATCCCGGCGCCGTGGAGCTTCGCGTCGATGGCGATATCATCAACGAGCTCTACCAGTCCCGCGAGGTGATCCTGCCGTTCACGGAGTCCGCTCGCGCGAATGGCGCCTATGAAAATGCGGAACTCACGGCCGGCCTCGATGATTCTGCAAGCCTTCTGTACGCGAATGAATATGTCCGCCTGATCGACCGCGTGGAAGAAAATCATACGGCGATGGCGCGCCTGATGCCGCAGCAGAGCAAGATCCAGGCGCTCGCCACGACGCGTCCCGGCTTCGGCAGCTGCTGGGGCATCAAGCCTCGCAATAAGGAACAGCATTTCGCGCTCGACTGCCTGCTGGACGACAACATCAAGCTCGTGACGCTTCTGGGCAAGGCGGGTACAGGCAAGACGCTTGTCGCCTTGGCTGCCGGTCTTCAGAAAGCCACCGAAGAGCAGGCCTACAGCAAGCTCCTCGTCGCGCGTCCGATCTTCCCGCTCGGCAAGGATGTCGGCTATCTCCCCGGCGGCATCGAGGACAAGCTCAATCCGTGGATGCAGCCGATCTTCGACAACGTCGAGTTCCTCATGGGCCTCAACGAGGAAGACAAGCGCCGCGGCCGCCGCAGCTACAAGGAGCTGATCGACATGGGCCTCCTGCAGATCGAGGCACTGACATACATCCGTGGCCGTTCGATCCCGAACCAGTACATCATCATCGATGAGGCGCAAAACCTTACGCCGCACGAGGTCAAGACGATCATCACGCGCGTGGGGCAGGGGACGAAAGTCGTGCTCACCGGCGACCCGTACCAGATCGACAACCCGTATGTCGATGCCGACAGCAACGGTCTCACCTACGTCATCAACAAGTTCAAGGGAATCGATATCGCCGCGACAGTCACGCTGACCAAGGGCGAGCGTTCCAAACTGGCCGAGATCGCCTCGAATCTTCTGTAATATGTGGAAAAGCCGCCCCGTTCGGGACGGCTTTTTTTTCGGGCTATCGGCTTTCGCCGATACGCCCTTTTTTTCGGGCTATCGGCTTTCGCCGATACGCCCTTTTTTTCGGGCTATCGGCTTTCGCCGATACGCCCTTTTTTTTGTGTGTTCCACCTGCGTGGAGATACCGTCTCTGGGTACACCAGACATGGGTGCGCCCTCTGATGCATCTCGGATGCGCCCTTGCGGGCGCATCCGGGTTTAGGGATCCGCAATCATTCGGGGCGGGGTTTGTTTTTGGGGAGGATCTGCGTCACGAGCTTGTTCAGCTCGCATTGTGAAAAAAATCGCAGAACTTGTATCCGATATCGACGAGATGCTCGATGCAGGAGCGATCTTTTCGGTTGACGGCCGTGAGGTCGGCGCCGTTTTCGATGAGCGCGTTGATGATATCCGTATCGCAGGCGAGATGAAGCGCCGTGTTGCCGTCGGCATCCTTCTGATTGATGTCGGCACCGGCATGGACGAGCGCGGGGATGAGGTTGGCGGAAGCGTAATGGATCGCGGCTTTTCCGGTGCAGTCGCGGAGCGTCGAGTCTGCGCCTGCCTGGATAAGCGCGAGCGCGATGTCATCCAGGCCGAACTGGAGCGCGCAGATGAGCGGCGTCCGGGCGGAATGGTCGCGGATGTCGAGTCTTGCGCCAGCCTCGATCAGGCATAGGGCGACTTCGAGATATTCCGTAAAGTGAAGCGGCGAATAGCCGTCATCGGTGTCACGGAGCGAGAGGAAATTGACTGGTATGAGGCATTTCGCGCATTCGGCATTCCTCGCGTAGTAGAGCGGCGTGCGGCCGAATGTGTCGTGGGATGTCAGGCGAAGCCCGTGATCAAGGAAGAACTGGATGAGTTCCGGGGTATGGGCGTAATAAAGCGGATTCTGCTTGAGGCAGTTGTCCTCGTTGACATTGGCCCCGTGCGCGACAAGGATCTCCGCGATCTCGGCCGTCCTGACATAGTGAAGCGGCGTGTTTTTATAGTCGTCGCGCGCATTGACATCCGCGCCCGCCTGGATGAGCGCGAGGGCAGCATTCGCCGTGGCCACAGTATGCAGAGGGGTCTGGCCGATGCAGTTGCGCGCATTCTCGCTGATGCCTGAGGCGATGTACGCCTGGACTTGTCTGGCTGTCTTGGCCGTGTGGAGCGGCGTGTTGCCGATGTATTTGTTTTGCTGGCTTCGCTGCCTGGTTTTCTGTGCCAGTCTGGAAAGCAGGCTGGGCGTACACGGCCTCGCGGCGCTGAGGGTGGCTGAATCTGATCTGACGGTCATCTTTTTACTCATGTTTTTTCTCCTAAGGAAAAAAAGGGGTCTTATGCCGTCGGGTGGGGGGCCGCATTGTGCTTGGGGCTTCGGGGCTGCGGACCCATGACTGAATAACGACCAATCGGAGCATATGAGATGTGAATGTGCGAACCCCGTTTGAACGAATTGAACAAGTGGCATATCTGAGCCGATCTTAGCTTGCTGTGGGGGAATCATCAGGGGAAACATTCCTTGTTCCGTTGCCCATCCAGACAGCACACAAGCCAGTTGTCTCAAAGCGCCAAAGGCGACTCGGCACTTTCATAAATCAAAGATCCTCCGGAACGGTTGCCTTGCCATTCCCGACGTGTACTATGTAATCGCTAGGCAGAAATTTATCGTTGTGTTTGGAGTACAAACAGTGGAAATGTTCTCGATCGCTTGGCTTGGTGCGGATTTCTGAGCGAAAACGACAAGACTGTGGATGAAAATTTATATTAATTTTATATGCTTGCACGTTTAATGGTCTAATGTTTAGGGATAAATATCGCTGTCCGGTCTGTACTGCAACCGCGCCGTCTTGGGAGCGCGTCCCCGAAAATATGGCGAGCGGTGGGTACGCGATGATAAAGCTGAGACGGCATTTGGGCGATTGCAAAGCAGATAAGCGTTTGCTACTATAAAATGGATGTTTTTCGGCTTCGTGTTTCTCGAGCAGGAAGATCTGAGTGGACACGCAATTAATGATGCGGCTCTTGGTGGCATAAGGAGGATGTGATGAGATCTTGTTACGCTTTGTTTTTAATGGCATTGATGATGTTTACAGGCATCTCGAGTGTTTATGCCGATGACTCAGAACAAGCAGATGATTGTACCGCATTGAAAGCAACCATGCCTGCCGCAGAAGCAGCCATAAAGTCTGTTGATTCTCAAGTCCTGGCATGTTTGGCAAACGAGCAGAGCTCGAATGTTATAAGGATTAGAATTTCATATAATTCCGTGGGGAAGATTCAAGAGATTTCCGTTAAAAACGCAAAAAAAGATATCGCTGAATGTATTAAAAAAAGTTTAAAAGATGTTGCTCTGGGGTTTGATGTCAATTCTATCATGCAGAAGCGAATGAAAGAAAGTATGCCTGCAAAACCAGCCCCCAAACATCATAAAAATGAGCGCGGAGAGCTTGTTTTTGATGGTTATGATCGACGTGTGACCGTACCCGCTTATATGCCAGACGGGAAAATCACTTATATATATAATTCCAAAGATAAAACAATGGCTATAAAAAGTCATTACATGATTGGGCGCGTGCGAGGGGGAGGACAAAGTAATTGCCATTAAACGATTTACACGGACTGCTATGAAATATAATGGCTAGGCTAATAATTGTGGGTATGGCTTCTCTAGCCCTCCCCCGCCGCTTTCGCGGCATCCTCTCCCGGTGAACGAGGGTTGTGGGTTCGCTTGCGCTCCCCGAAAAAACTCGCCATTTGGCAAATGGCGAGTTATGGTGCAAGGCGTGGCGGTAAGAGGGCCGCAATGGAGGTCATTATGGTAGAGCGCAAGTATCCGATTGGCATACAGACATTTGAGAAGATACGCAGTGGCGGCTATGTTTATGTGGATAAGACGGCACTGGTCTACCGTTTGACGCATGGCACGTCCATCTATCATTTCCTTTCGCGTCCGAGGCGTTTTGGGAAAAGCCTGTTGATCTCGACGCTTGAGGCGTATTTTGAAGGTCGTCGTGAACTGTTTGAGGGGCTTGCAATCGAGAAGCTTGAGAAAGAATGGAAGCGCTATCCAGTGCTGCACTTGGATTTGACGGGCGTGAACTATCATGTACCAGATGATTTGTCCAAAACATTGAATTTGTCACTCTGTCGATGGGAAGCAGTCTATGGGGCTGATTCACGAGAAGAAACCCTCGGTGATCGCTTTATGGGGGTGATACGTCGCGCTTCTGAAAAAATGGGCGTACCGACCGTATTGCTTGTGGATGAATATGAGAAGCCGATATTGGACACGCTGGATGACGAAGCGTTGCAGGAAAAACATCGCCAGACCTTGAATGGTTTTTATGGGGGCATCAAGAAAAGCGACAGGTATCTGAAATTTGTCCTGCTGACGGGTGTGACGAAAATCGGGAAATTGAGCGTTTTCAGCGCGCTCAACAATATTACCGATATATCTTTGATGCGGGAATATGCGGATCTCTGTGGCATAACCGAGGCCGAGATTGAAAACGTGTTTCATGAAGATATTCAGGTTATGGCAGATTTTCAGCAGAAGTCTTATGAAGAGATGCATGCCCTTTTGAAGCGCGAATATAACGGCTATCATTTTTGTAAAGACATGACCGAGAGCGTCTATAATCCTTATAGCTTGCTCAATGCGCTGTACCAAAAGGAAATCCATCATTATTGGTATGAGACGGGCACGCCGACATTTCTGGTGAAGCTGTTGCAGAAATATCGCCCCAATATCGACAAGCTTGAGGGCGCAACGATAGATCGTGATTCGCTTTCGATGATTACATCGTTTACGAGCAATCCGCTGCCGATTATCTATCAGAGCGGTTATTTGACGATTAGTGGATATGATGAAGAATTTTCTGAATTCACGCTTGGTTATCCGAATCTTGAAGTCAAAGCGGGCCTTTTGAAAGGCTTGGTCGCTTTAGTGGTCGGAGAGGATCGCACCTCTGAATTTGAAGTATCTCACTTTGTGCGTGCCGTTCGCAGAGGAGATACGGATGATTTCTTTGAGCGCATCCGTGCGCTTTTGGCCAATGTGCCCTATGAGATCAAACTCAATCACGAAGTGCATTTTCAGAACTTTTTATATTTGCTGTTCACGATGATGGGGTTTTATACGCATGTGGAATATCATACGGCCAAAGGACGTGTGGATCTTGTATTAAAAACCGATAAATATATTTATATTATGGAATTCAAGCGCGATGATAAGGCCGAGAATGCACTGCAGCAGATTAAAGACAAGGGGGATGATGCACCGTTCAGGAAAGATGGCCGTGAAATTATATTGATTGGTGCGAATTTCGCTTCGGATATGAGTGACGTGGATGTCGTGATGGGGTAAAATATGAGATAATAGGCGTGGGATCATTTAGCCCCTCATGCCATCCGATGTCTGCCGTTTGAAGCACATCGTAATAGATGTCTTTTGTCTTTTCAATCTGCCTTTCAATACTTACATGCTTCCCCACACAATAGCCACTTTTATACAAAAGCAACAATGTCAACAGCCGACGCATTCTCCCATTCCCATTATTGAATGAACGTTTTTCGTCCAACCGACCGCCCCCCATATTCGTCCAAATTTAACGAAATTTGGACGCAAAAAACCGCTATCGCGTTGTGATAGCCTTGGGAATTTGTACAACAACCTGCTGCACAATTTGTTCATCCGGCCAATAGTTAAAACCATGTAAAAGTCACACAGTGTCAATCATATTAATATTTTCATTATTCGAATCAAATTCAAAATGTGGGAATTGATTAAAATCTAAATCGTCTCCTGATAAATTACAGGCAAAGTTTATGATTTCAGTATTCGTATAATAACTAGCCGAACGATTATATATCTGGCTATTATCGTTTATTACTGTGATCAGCCGGATAAATTGTTCACGCGACATTTTTGAAAGGAATGGAA
>JAFZFY010000052.1 GCA_017555665.1 Pseudomonadota bacterium
CCGGTGATCAACAAGATCGACTTGCCGGCGGCAGATATCGATATGTGCAACGAGCAGATCGAGAACGAGCTTGCGTTGGATCCGCTCGATGCGCTGCACACGAGCGCGAAGACCGGCGTGGGCATCGAGGAGACGCTTGAGGCGATCGCGGAGCGCATCCCCGCGCCTAAAGGCGACCCCGATGCGCCGCTTCAGG
This sequence comes from Pseudomonadota bacterium, assembly GCA_017555665.1. Classification (GTDB taxonomy): domain Bacteria; phylum Myxococcota_A; class Bradymonadia; order UBA4248; family UBA4248; genus UBA4248. The sequence goes on from JAFZFY010000052.1 coordinate 197, forward strand.
CGCTGATTTTCGACTCGCTGTATGACCCGTATCGCGGTGTCATCGTGTATGTGCGCGTGTTCAACGGCACGCTGAAGAACGGTGACCGCGTGAAGCTGATGTCCACGAATGCGGCGTACAAGATCGAGGAACTCGGCGTGATGCAGCTCAAGCAGGTGCCGCGCCAGGCGCTGTCTGCCGGCGAGGTGGGCTATATCATCACGGGCATGAAGACGATCTCTGAGGCGCGTGTCGGCGACACGGTGACGCACGAGGAGAATGGCTGTACCGAGATGCTCGCCGGGTTCAAGGAGGTCAAGCCGGTCGTGTTCAGCTCGATCTATCCGCTCAGCACCGATGATTTTCCTGAACTTGCGGATTCGATGGAACGCCTGAAGCTCAATGACGCGTCGCTCGTCTATACACGCGATTCGTCATCGGTGCTGGGACAGGGCTTCCGGTGCGGCTTTTTGGGGCTTCTGCACCTCGAAATCACCGAAGAACGGCTCGAACGCGAATACGATCAGAGCATTATCCTGACTGCGCCGAGCGTCGAATACAAAGTCTATATGCGCAACGGCGAATGCGTGGAAGTCGACAACCCGATCAAGTATCCGGATCCGTCGAACATCGATTATGCCGAGGAGCCGTATATCATCGCGAGCTTCATGGTGCCGAAGGAATTTGTGGGCGCGGTGATCAACCTCTGCATCTCGCGGCGCGGCATCCAGGCGAACATGGGCTTTATCGATTCACGCCGTGTGGAACTCAAGTTTGAGCTGCCCCTGAGCGAGATCTTGTTCGACTTTTATGACAAGCTCAAGACGGTCTCGAAGGGCTATGCGTCGTTCGATTATGACTTCCTGGAGTATCGCCGGACGAAGCTCGTGAAGCTGTCGATCCTGGTCAATCACGAGCCCGTGGACGCGCTGAGCGTTCTGGTGCACGAGGAACGCGCCGTGGAACGCGCGCGCATCATCTGCAAGCGCCTCTCGGAAACGATCGCACGTCATCAGTTCAAGATCCCGATTCAGGGCGCGATCGGCGGCAACATCATCGCCCGTGAGACGGTCAATCCTGTGCGCAAGGACGTGCTCGCCAAGTGTTACGGCGGCGACATCACGCGTAAGCGCAAGCTGCTCGAAAAACAGAAAGCCGGCAAGAAGCGCATGATGCAGATCGGCGAAGTCGAGATCCCCCAGAAGGCGTTTCTGGCAGTCCTCAAGAACAACGAGGACGAGGATTGAGCGAATCCAGACCGCGATGGGCAGGCCGGATCAGCTGATCCGGCTTGTCTGGCTCTGGGGCAGCACCTTTCGTGCTGGCCGCCGTATTACGGGATGCTCGTGAGGTTGACGGTCATGTCGGCTGTGAATTTGATCTTTGGTACGGGGGATTTGATTTTGCCGACGGATGTTTTGACGCATTTCTGAACGGCACTGAGCTCGGTCTGTTCGAGCACATGATCTTCGTCCGTGATGCCCGTGAGCTTGAGCTTGTTCGGTTTGGCGGGCACTTCGATGCTCAGCGTCATGTTGACGAATGTGAGAAAAGATTTGTGGTAGGTCTTGAGCAGGCAGTCTGTGAGCGCCGTATTGACCTCTTCGCCGATTTCAGCAGTGAACGGGTCTTTGAATGAATCGGTAAATACAGGGCTGTTCGGTTTGGGGGCGGGCTTGATGTTCTTCCATGTAAAGTCGGTGACATTCCCGATATACTGGAGCGGCAGATCTTTTATGTATTCAGCTTTTTGGGGGGCTTTTGCGGCGTTTGCGCCCGAGGCTTCGGTGGGTTTCGCGGCGTTTGCGCCCGAGGCTTCGGCGGGGTTCGCGGTGTTTTCGCCCGAGGCTTCGGCGGCGTTTGCTGCCTGCTGGCGGCGGAGCGTCAGGAGCTCTTCGATCATCCGTTGCCGTTCTTCTGCTTCGATGAGCCTGCGCTTTTCGAGCTCAGCCGCGATTTGTTTCAGCTCAGCCTGGCTTGGCGTGTATTCAAAAGACGGGCTTGACTGGTGCTTGGGGGCTGGTCTTTGGAGATACGCGAGAATCGCCGCGACCGAAATCACCAGAACAATGACGATCGTGATCGAGATGGCGATGGAGCTTTTATTCTGCTTTTGGCGGTTGATCTGGCGGAGTTCGGGAATCTGCTGCGGAACGCTGTATTTCGGATGCGGTGCCAGGCTCATGGGCTTTTTATGTGCCGAATCTGCTGGTGCCGAATGATCTGCGCTTTCAAAACCGCCTAAAAAGGCTGATCCTGACGATTGAGGGCGGCTGTCGGATAGGCTGCTGTCCTGTCGCCATGCGTCTTGCGGTTCGCCGGGGCTTTCATGCAGCCCCCACATGTCGTTGCCCTGCGTATTTTTCATCGGTCATGCCCATGATGTACAGAACCGTTTTGGGGGCGCGTCTATGCCTGCGGCATACGACGCGCGGTTTGGAACGCGTCTATGCCTGCGGCATACGACGCGCGGTTTGGAACGCGTCTATGCCTGCGGCATACGACGCGCGGTTTGGAACGCGTCTATGCCTGCGGCATACGACGCGTATGATCATGCCAATTC